>URRM01000026.1 GCA_900550295.1 uncultured bacterium | reverse complement strand
CCTGTTGATTTAGCAACAGCAGAAGTCAATTTTGCGATATTTTTAGTTTGTTTAACAGTTTCAGTTCTTACAGTTTTCAATTTTTTAAATTCAGAAGACATAAGAATTGCAGCTGTAGGATCATTAGCAACTTGTTCTGCTAAAGTTTTAGATTGAGAAATTAACTTTGTATAAGTTGAATCAACTGTAGCTAATTTGTTTAAATTTGTTCTAACTGCGCTTTTTTGAGAAGAGGACATGTTTTTCAAATTTTTCTTAGCTTCAGATGTGTTCAAATAGTTTGTTAAAGTAATAGCACCGTTTTCTGCAACATCAATGTTAACAGTTAGAGCATCTTTAGAAACTTGTTTAATTTTAGCTTTTTGTGCAGCAAGTTCTTTTTGTTTGTTTGCAGGTAATAAAGCTGTAGACAAGCCGTTTACAGCAGATTCATATGTTTTAGATGCGCTGGTTGCTGTATTTACGATAGAATTAATTTGATTTTTCATCGCTGTTTGGTTAGCTGATAAAGTTTTAGCTCTTTGTGATTGTTGAGGTGTAGTTGTTTTAGTTTGTGTAGTTGGTGTGTTTACGTTAATAGTAAAACCGCCGAAGCTTTTAGAAGTTGTAGCGGCAATCGCAGCGCTAGATACTAATAAAGCTGATACACATAAAGTTGTAATAATTTGTTTTTTCATTTTTTATCTCCTTATTTGAATAACTATAATATATCCCAAGTTTTAAAATTGTTCAATCTTTATTAAAAATTGTAAAAAGCGCCGTTTGCAATGCAAACGGCGCCCTTTAGAAAGATTATGTCTGATAAAATAAGTTTATACAGCTTCTTTGTTTAACGCTTCAGAAAGATGAGCTATAGTTTTAGGGAAGTATTGTTGTAAGTATTGAGAACGAATAGCCAATAATTCCATAGTTTTAGGAGTAGTTAATAGCGCATTACTTTCAGCGATTGTTTCTCTTAGCCCACCGAATTCTCCGCCGTAGTGGTTAAGTGTGTTGATAAAGTAATCAATGTGGTCACGTTGAGCATCAGGGAACGCTTTGTTGAAGTTTGCTTTTTCTTCTTCAAATGTTTTGTATAGCTTTTCGTCAGTAAAGATTGCTTTACCAATAGTTTCTTTGAATTTAAGAGTTGAGTTTAAATTTACATCTCTCATATCTCTTGCATGACCTAGTTCATGAAGAACTACGAATAATTGATCACTTGAGTGAATAGATTTATCTGAAGGTGAGTAGTAAGATTCAAGAGGTGAATCAATACCTACTAACGTTTTAGTTGATTGAGCAACTTTGATTAATTCTTCACCCGGCATTTCTTTAAGAGAAGCTAAGATAGCTTTTTTGTTACCTTGAATTTTCTTATCGATATCAAGAGTTACAACTTCTCTTTCAGGATGTTTTAGGTCTTTTACATCAATTGATTTGTCACTAAGAGTGATTTCGTATTTGTTGTCGTTGTTAGATGAAATAATCTTGTTTGGAGAAACAACTTCGAAAGTTGCACTCTTGTTTAAAAGAACCTTACCGTTTTTATCTGTAATTTTGTAATCAGAAATTCTGTTACCGTTTTCGTCATTTTCGTATAGGTAATCAGTTCTTGTTCCGTCTAAAGAAACCATGTTCTTTTTGATAGAAGTGATGCCGGTCTTCTTGTCAAATTTACCTGAAGAAACAACTTCTTCTTTACCGTTTGGGTATTGATATTTGATATCAAAGATACCGGCAATTTCTGATGGGGATGTATATTCAGTTCTTACAACTTTGTTGTTTTTATCTTTGATAACTCTAACTTCGTGAGTTACTATAGGGTAACCGTTTTCGTCAGCTTGTAAACGAACTTTAGAGATAGTGTTGTTTCTCAAATCGTTTACTTTTTTGATTTGGTAAATGTTGCCTTTTTTAGTCCTGTAAATGTTTGATGTTTCAACTGCATCTTTGTTCATGTTTTTGTCTACAAGAACAGAGTGAATAGTGTTTTTGTTGTCTTTAGCAACAATGTTGAACGCACTTCTGTCAGCGTTGTCAGCTGTGAATACGATCTGTTTAACATTGTTATTGCAAGCATCCTTTTCAACTTCGACAACTCTGTCAGAAACTTTTTCTAAGAATTGAGGTTTGAAGTTTTTAAGAGCTAAAATATTTTCAGGGCTAAGACTTGTTTTTGTTAAAACCTTAGTGTGGTTCAAAGTTTTAGCATCTGATTTGTTAGAATAGTAAATAAGTTCTGTTTCATTGTATCTTGGTTTATCTTGAGCGTTTTTAACATCAGAGTAATCCTTGATAACATTAAGTTTGTCAGTGTCAGCTTTTGCAAGAGTTACAACACCGTTTCCTGAGATGTATTCTTTTTTAGCTAAAGCGTGAACTGATTCCCATTTTTCAGGGTTTGCTGTCAAAATATTTTTCATTTCAGCAAGATTTTTTAAGCTGAATTTATCTCTGGTTGCACCAGTTTTGCTTTCGTTGATATTTTTCAACTGACCTAAAGCGATGTCAACGTTAAAAGTTTCTTTTTTGAAAGCATCAGGGGTTGTAATGTAACCTGTAGGGTAGTTCGGTGAAACTTCTCTTTGCGGGTTTTGTTGTTTAGTTTTTCTTGCGAAAGCAATATTTGTATTGTTATATCTGTATGGGGTAACAGTTAAATTCATTTTTTTAAATTCCTCCGTAATATCAAAAATAATAATAGTACTTTTTACACTTCTTGGCAAGTGTTTTTGCAAATATCATACAAAAATTGCAATAAAAGTTAACAATAAAGGTATAAATGACACTTAATAAAAGCCGGTAAATATAGGGGTTTGAGGAAGGTTTTAAACTGTTAATGAAGTAGTATTACTCTTCTAACTCTTCTCTGATTTTCTTAAATTCTTTATTAATATTTATGAATGCATCTAAAATGTAAGGATCAAATTGAGTACCTCGTCCTTCTATCATTATGTCTACACATTTTTCGTGAGGAAAAGCAACCTTGTAGACACGTTTAGAAGCGAGAGCATCATAAACATCCGCAATAGCCATAATTCTTGCGCATAATGGAATGTCTTCGCCTTGTAAGTTTTCAGGATATCCTGAGCCGTCCCAACGTTCGTGGTGGTAGCGGGCAATGTAAACGCCCATTTCAATAAAATCGTTTCTTCCAAATTTTTTATGAACTTCTGCAAGAGTGTCTGCGCCATAAATTGTATGAAGTTTCATTTTATTGAATTCTTCAGGTGTTAATTTACCTGGTTTTAAAAGAATGCTATCTGATATTGCAACCTTGCCAATGTCGTGTAATGGGCTTGCGTATACAATATTTTTGATAAAGTTTTTGTCTATTTCATCTTTGTACGGTGAGTTTTTTGAAAGTTCCGTTGCTAATGCAAAACAATACTTTTGAACTCTTTCTAAGTGTTTGCCTGTGTCATCATCTCTTGATTGTGCAAGTTTTGCAAGAGAAAAAATTGTTTCCATTTGAGCTTCTGATGTCTTTTTTACCTGATTTTCAACAATTTGCATCAAGTGTTTATTTTTTTCTTCAAGTGCTTTTTTCATATCACACAATTTTAAATGAGTTTTTATACGAACCCTGGCCTCTTCTGCTTTGTAAGGTTTTGTTATGTAGTCAACTGCCCCGACAGCAAATCCTTTAGCAACATCTGAAGAGTTAGACAAAGCACTAATGAATATAATCGGAATGTCGCCTATTTGTGGATCTTTCTTTAAGCGTTCGGCCAAATCAAGGCCGTTAATATCAGGCATGTTTATATCTAACAAGATTAAATCTGGTTTTTCTCTTAATACAAGCCCTCTTACAATTTTCGGATCGTTAGCTTGTATAACATTGTAAGCATCTTTCTTTAATATTAAAGTCAATATTTTTAAATTAGTTTCGTTGTCGTCAACAATTAAAATCTTCTTATTCATAAATGAATTATAACATCTATTTTTTCATTTGCAAAATTTTATGCTAGTATAGTTACACTTAGTAAAGATAGGATTTTACATGGAACTGGATTTAGAAACAAGAGCAGAGGCTTGGCTGAATTGGTTGAATTCAACACCTGAGTACATATTTTTTAAAGACTTAACAGGAGTTTATCAAGGTACGTCAAAAGCGAATGCTGTAATGGCAGGTTTTTCGTCAATGAAAGAAATGATTGGAAAAAAAGATGAAGAAATTTTTCCGCCGGAAATGGTTAAAATATTTAAAGAAGAAGACGAAATTATTGTTAAAACAAAAGAACCGCATACTTTTGAAACTTGGGTAGAGCATCCTGAAAAAGGTACTCGCTTAATTGAAACTATAAAATCTCCACTTTATAACAATGTTGGTGAAGTTATTGGTGTTCAGGGTGTGTCAAGGGATATCACCGAAAAGAGAAAACTTGTTTTAAAAGTTAAAGAACAAAGCTCTCAGTTAAGAGCGTTATTTGATAATATTCCGTTTGCCTTGTGGATTAAGGATATTGACGGACGTTTTCGTATGATTAATGAAGAGTACGAAAACTATTACGGTTTAAAAAAAGAATATATTATAGGCAGACATATGAGCGAGATTCTTCGTTCCGAAAATCTTGCCCCTGAAAAAACTGTAGAACAGCTTGTTGAATGCGATAAAAAAGTAATAAGAACTAAGCAGATTTTTCGTGAAGTTGAACACATGCTTATAAACGGTGAAGACTATTATGTATCGATTACAAAAGCTCCGATTTTGGATGAAAAGGGCAAAATTGTCGGACTTTTGGGGATATCTTATGATATTACGGAAGAGCGAAGACAAGAAAAATCCTTGAGAGAATCAACTATGCTTGCAGAAACTGCAAACATAGCAAAAAGTGAGTTTTTGGCGAATATGAGCCATGAAATCAGAACTCCGATGAATGGTATTTTAGGTTTTATTCAACTTCTTTCTGAAACAAAATTAACAGAAGAGCAAAAGGATTACGTAACAGAGGCGCAAAAGTCTTCTGAAATTTTATTGGAATTGCTTAACGATATTTTAGACTTGTCAAAAATTGAAGCCGGAAAAATGCTAATGGAAAATATTAGCTTTAATGTTCGAAATGTTTTGGAAGATGTCGGTACTTTAGCTTCTTCAAACTCATCTAAAAAAGATGTTGAAATTAATGTACTTTGTTTCTCAGATGTGCCGGAAAAAATTGTCGGAGATTCCGTAAAATTAAAGCAGGTTTTGAACAATTTTATAAATAATGCAATTAAATTTACTGAACATGGAGAAATTAATGTTACTGCTAAAATGATTGAAAAATCAGATGAAAAAGTAAAACTGCAATTTGAAATTTCAGATACCGGTATAGGTATATCGAAAGAGCATCAAGAAAAAATATTTGAAGCCTTTACACAAGCAGATAGTTCGACTACAAGAAAGTATGGCGGTACAGGATTAGGCTTGGCAATTTCTAAAAATTTGGTTGAAATGATGAACGGGAAAATTACTCTAAACTCGGAAGAAGGAGTAGGTTCAACATTCACATTTACGGCTGAATTCGGGGTAGATGAGTCAAAGGATGAACCCTTAGAGTTTCAAGATTACAAATTGAATGACTTAAAAATTTTGGTCGTAGACGATAACAAAACAAACTTAAAAATAATATCTTACTACTTAAAAGAATTTGATTGCGAAACTATTTGTGTTGAATCAGTAGAAGAAGCGATTAATGAGTTGACCGTTAATAGCGGATATGACTTAATCTTGTCGGATTATTGTATGCCTGAATATGACGGATTATATTTAGCGCAGAAGGTTAGAGAAAAATCTTCAGATTTACCGATTATCCTATTGTCATCAAGAGCACAAATGGCGGATTGCAAGGCTAATACCGAAACCTTAATTCAAGGTTATCTGCCAAAACCTGTCAGAAAAGAAGATTTGTTAAAATGTATCAATCTGGTAATGAATAACAAAACAGAAGAAACCGTTACTAATCAAACCTTGTTGGAAGCTTGTTCAGGTTTGACATTAAGAGTTTTGTTGGTTGAGGATAACTTGATAAACCAAAAACTTATAACAAAAATGTTGGCAAAAGCTAATTTAAGTTGCGATATTGCAGGCAATGGCAAAGAGGCGATTGATGCTATATATGCAAATACTTACGATTTAATTTTAATGGATTGTCAAATGCCTGTTTTAGACGGTTATGAAACAACAAAGATTTTAAGAGCAGATTCTCAATACAAAAACCTTCCGATAGTCGCTTTAACTGCAAATGCGATGCAAAGTGATTATCAAACTTGTCTTGATGCCGGCATGGATGATTATTTGGCAAAGCCTTTAAAGTACGAAAGTTTGCTTGAAATATTGAAAAAATATGACAATTTAATTGATAAGTCTATCGAAAATGATTTTATCGAGGCAAAAGTTGAGAACGAACAAGAACTTTCTATGATTTTAGACTTAATAAAAGGTGACTTAGGCATTGAAACTGAAGATGCAAAGGATTTGTTGTCTGATTTTGGAACTGAATTGTCAAACCAAATCCAAGACTTAATAACTTCTATAATGAAAAATGACTTAGATTTATCAGCCGAGATTGCGCATTCAATAAAAGGGGCTGCGGGCAATTTGCGTATAAACAAGATTTATGACATATCAAAAGAAATTGAGGTATGTGCAAAAGAGCATGATATTACTACAATACAAAGACTTATAACCGAGATGAAAACTTATTGGCGAGGCTTGGGAGTGTAAAATGCGTAACATATTACTCTTATTCTTGTTGTTAATTTTAATGTTTTCTGTATTTTCTTTGTTTTGGAAAAGTATTCTTGATTCAAAGAATAATAAAAATGATGAAAAACAGCCTACAAGAGTTGAAAAACTTGTAAAAGGTGAAAATAATAATGATGTTGAAAATGAAAATCGTAATATATTAGAAAAATATATAGAGCCAGAAATTTCGCCGGAAGATAGAAAATTTTCTCAAATAAGAATGGAACCGCCTGAAGAAAGGTTTGAACTACAAGAAAATAGCAGAACAATTAATAAACCTGAAAAAAATCAGCAGTTGGAAAACATAATGCAGAATTATGAAAATATAGACTTGAAGCAAATTTCACCTGAGAATATTCAGGTCATAAATGAAGAGTTGATTAAAAAATATGGAAATAACCCTAATGCAGAGGTTTCTGAAGAGGATTTGCAAAAGATAATTGAGCAAATTATACAACCTCAAAATCGTTAAATAATGTTAAAATGTGCGTAAAAATAAGTTTGTTACCCTCTTTTAATCTTATAATAAATATGTAAACGAGAGAAAAGGATTTATGATACTAGCATTAATTATTTTAGGGATATTTTTAATTTTAACAGTTGTAATATTTAAGGTAAAAACAGTTACCACAAAAGTTGTACTAATAGCACTGCTTACTTTTATGGCTGTTTCAGGTGTAGCTTTGATGGTTACAAATCCAAAAATGCATAAAATGTTTTCCGTAAGCGTGATTGACTATTTGATTAAATTCAACGATGACGGTTCAATCACTACAACAAAACAGATTACGACAACTGAAGTTAAACAAGGTGAGGTGAAGTAATGAAGCGTTTTCTAGCCTTATTTGTAGCTGTTGTATATATGCTTTCTGCAAATGCCTGTTTTGCAGTTTCTCACTTGTATTTTGTGAAAAACACTTCAAAAACAACCTTGAAACCAATTGTGGAAAAGAGTTTCGCATCAAAAAAATATTTATTGAGTAAATCAGATCCGTACTTAGGAATTACAACAAACAATAAAAATTCTGCCGTTGTTGTGCTTCAAACAAGCGGTGCAAATATGTTTTACTATTTTGACGGTGATAATAACAGCTTGAATAGTTCAATTTTAAAAGAATTCAATAAATTAAATTTAAGCTATGACGAATCTTTTAACTCAACATATTTATCTACATTTGCAACAAAAGCTCAGAACGTAAGAGCAAACAAATCTTCAAAATATACATTTGAAGAGGTTTCAAGAGATGCTCAAGAAATTCAACAACGTTCGGGAAAAGTTGTTTCTCAAGATGTTTTAAAAGGTTATGTCGGACAAATTTCAAAGGGTACAGTATTTAAAGCATATCTGCAAACTCCTATTAATACAGCAAATGCAAGTGTTGGTGACAATGTAATAGCAATACTTTCTGAAGATTGGACTTATAACAACTGTGTTGTTGCACCTCAAGGAAGTGTTGTTACAGGAAAACTAATAAAAGCAAGGCATGCAACATACGGTTCAATGAACGGACGTGTTATTATTGATTTTAACCAAATAAGAACACCAGAAGGAAAAGTTTATGATGTTTCAATCGACAAGGTTGATTTTACGGTAACAAACGATGGGAAAATAAGTTCAGTTGTTAGTACGGTTGCAACACAAGCTATAATCGGGGCAGTTTTAGGCTTGATTGTCGGATTGCTTTCTGATAATTCAAGCGTGGGTAAATCTGTAGCAATTGGTGCTGCAAGTGGAGCCGCAACAGGAACCTTGACATCAACAGCCGAAAAAGGTGTTGATGCTGAAATTCCTATTTATACAGAATTAGAATTAGAATTAAAGAAACCGCTAAGCGTGGTTTTAAGTTACTAGATAAGGGAAAAGAAATGAATAAAAGGTTAATTATTTTGGGACTTTTAATTTTAGCAATTGCAATTGTTGGCAAGTTGTTGTTCGTAATTGCTAAAAACATTAAGGTTGATGATTTTCATAAATCAGCTGTAATTTTTGTAGTAGACTCTTCTGCATCAAACCAACAAATGTTACCGACTGAAATTAAATATATTAAATCGCTTTGCTCAATTTTAGATCCGGAAGATGCGGTTAAAATTTTAAAAGTATCAGAAAAATCATACCTTATTTATGAAGGTTCACCAAGTGACACAATGGGAATTAGAAAAGCTTTAGAAGCATTCACTCAATTGGATAGTAAAGATTATGGTACAGCATATGGCGAAGCTCTTAAAAAAGCCTTCGACCATTGCTTAACAATGAAAAAAGAAGGTTATATTCCTGCTGTAGTCGTTGTTGGTGATTTGGAAAATGAAGGTGATGTAGCAAAACAAATTAACTGGGAAACTCTTCCTCAAAATGTTAAAACCGTACAGCAATATGCACCTGAAATTGCAATGATGTTTGTATTTGCACATCCTGAAAAGTTAGACCTTGTTAAAACAAAATTAAATCCTGTTTTGGGTGAAACAAAATTGATTGTGGCAAATGAACAAAACGTGGATAAAGCAAACAGAAGATTTTTAGAAGCAATTGGCAGATAGGAGAAACAAATGGCTTTTACTATAATTACAAAAAATACAGAACGAACTTTTTCTGATAAAGAATTGGTTAATATCTGCTCAAAAGACGGATTTGATTTCAAATTAGATGTTGATTTTGACTGTATGTTAGCAGTTCAATATGATCCAAAAGAGAATAAATGCACTCTTTTAAACCAATTTAATAACCCTAAATTTTTGTTTAAAGGAAAACCTCTTCCTGCAAGATTAGAAGTTGAAAAGGTTTGTAAGGTTATGATTGACGGAACAGACGAATTTATTACAATTAAAGTTATTGGTGATACTATTTCAACTTCACTTACTCAAGAAAACTTGACAGAAGAAGATTTGAAAGAGTTGTATGGCAAAGAGGTTAATGCTGCAGCAAGATTGAAAATTGAAAAAAGAAAGGCAGAAATAGAAGAAGCCAGAATTGCTATTACAAAAGAAGTTTCAGCAGAAATGAATAACTTAAAAAATAAATTATCAATGAACTCTAAAACAGGCATTGTTCTACATTTTGCTTTGTTATTTGCATCATTGGTTTGTGCTTTCGGTCTTTCAAACTATATTATGGGCTTACCACTTAAAGATTCTGCAAACGTAATCCAAATGCCTACAAATATGAAGGCTATCTTCTTGTTTATGGTTGTAATTTACGGCGTTGGATTGATGGCAAAACAAGGTATGTTCTTGTTCTTGCAAAACAAAATTGGTGAAGGCTCTGTTACAACAAAAATTGCAGAAAAATTTATGGTTGTAACATCAGCAGTCTTCTATGCTGTAGTTTATTTGATTAACACTTTATACTACATGACTTCAAACCAATTACCATTCTTCGCTGTTTTGATGTCACTATTCTTTGTTGCAACAACCGTAATTCTTGCAGTTGCTTGCGGATATTTCAAACACAATAGTACAATGACAAGAATGGATTTGGACAGATACGAATATAGAGCAGATTTTGAACACGTTGTAAAAGAATATCAACAATGGATTGAAAGATTTGTAAATAACTTGAGCAATTCAAAATTGAAAAAAATCGGTGACACATTGTTCACACTTCAAATTAAATCAGTCGGTGAAATTATTTTAGGTATTTGTACAGCGCCATTCTTGGCTTATGGTGTTTCAAATACTTTGGCAATGTGCTTCCCTGAAGCTGCAGGCTGGATAAGAATTTCAGGCTTAAGACTCAGCCCTGTATTCCTGGTTTTGGCATCTGTAATGATTGTGTTTGCATTTTTCGCCTTTGTTAATGCGTTTACTTGCATAAGAAAAATTCAAGGTTCAAATGTTTTGAAACAAGATGGTTTTAGCAACTACCTTCAACATGGTGTTGAAATCTACGGTCTTGCAGGTGTAAAAAGATTAGATGCAGATATACGCCGTTCTTTTGCAATCGGTATCACAATTATTGTTATTGAATTTACAATGAACGTTTCTTACTTTATGCAAGAAATGGGTAGCGACTTGTGGGGAATGACCGTAAGTTTATTGGGAGCTTTAGTTCCTACAGCTATCTTGATTGCAGAAACTTATATGTTGAGCAATACAAAATTCGAATGTTTTGCTTGTGACGAATTGTTAGCAAAAGTTGATAGAGATTAATGAACTATAATTTGTTTTTTAAAATATTGCTGTTTTTAGCAATTATAAGCACAATATGTATTTTCTGCACAAAGCCAAGGATGCATACTGCCGTGTTGGTTTACAATTCTGACTACACAATTGTAGAACCGAAGGTTGAAACAAAAGTCGAAAAATCAATGCCAACAGTTACGCAACAACCTCAACAAAGAAAAAAGGTGGAAGAGGTTGTAAATGCTGTTCAAAATACTCAAAATACAAATACTGAACAACCTAGAACAACAATTCAAACTAAAAAACAAACATCTCCTCAAACAAAACAAACTCAAAATAAAGCCGTACCCAGAACGGTTACAACTCAACAACCAAAGCAAACAGAAGCAAGAAAAATGACTCAAGCCGAAGAGGAAATTGCTTGGAATAAGTGGCGCTCTAACCTTCAAAACACTATAATGCGTGATACTCAACTTCCGTTTGTAGAACAAGGTACAATCTTTAAATTTACTTTTAATGTTGATAAATTCGGACGAGTTTCAAATGTTAAAACTTGGTCGCTAACCCCTTCGTACACTCCGTTTGCAATTGAATATATTGCTCCGGTGATTAGAAGTTATCAGGGTAAAAGTATTCTAAACTTCCCTTATGGCTCGTCACGCTTGACAACTACAGTTGAAGGCGGTTGGAAAATAGCAGGAAAGCAACGTTATAGCTCTCCAAACGATTATAATGATATCGAAAAAGTAAAAAAATAGGTGAAATTTATGTATAAATGCAAAGAATGTGGAACTGAATACGAAACAAAACCGGATTACTGCGACTGCGGTAACGATACCTTTGATGAAATTTTAAAGTCACCACAAACACCTAAAATAGATGTTACAAATGTTACAAAACTTAATAAAGAGGAAGAGCCAAAAGAACTTAAAGTTGAAAAAGAAGTTAAAAAGGGGGTTTCAAAACAAGTTGAAATACAATCAAAAACTCCTCAATATGACTATTCTCGATTAAAGCAGTTCTTTGATCCGGTTTCTACAACTATCTTTTGCGTATGCGTTGTGCTTGCAATTTTGATAGTGATGTTTGCCGGTAATTCCTTGCTTAATGAGAATGACGAAAAATCAGTTGAAATGCCAAAACAAACGCAAAATGTGAATATTCCTGATATTGATAAATTATGGAATAGTACACCGCCAAAAGCTACTGAACAACCTAACAAGGTTGAGGCACAATCGATGCAAAAACAAGAGGCTGTTGAACCTTCTTCAAAACTTGTTGAATTGCCAAAACTTATAAAACAGGAAACTTCAAAATCAGTGACAAAAACTCAAACTAAAACAGTTTCTCAAAAGCAATCTTCACCTCAAAAACAAACTCAAAAAGTGACTCAAACAAAAACTGCTTCAAAACCTCAAACTACGCAAAATACAGCAGTTATAAAACAAGAGTTTAATAATTATAAATTGTCTTTGCGTAACAGAATGGCTTCAAGAATAGATTTTGCAAGAGTTGTCGGTGATGGCGAGTGTATTGTAAACTTCAAGATTGATTCAACCGGAAGACTTGTGAACAGGAGCTTTGCCAAACAGTCTGATAATGATAGTTTGAATGATGTTGTTTATAATGCAGTAATGTCCTTGCCAACATTTTCAGCTCCGCCAAAAGGTTATAACGGCGAAACTTTACACCTGCGTGTGAACATGTATGGCGGCAACTTTGAAGTATACTTGTATTAATTTTTGCTGAATAATGTTTAACCCTATGTTATTACGAACTGTATTTTGAGAGCAAGTATAATAATTTAACTTGTGTCATACAAAACTTGTTTCAGAATCTCATAAATTTTTCAATTATCATAAAATACCTCTTTTACATTTCAAATTCAACAAATACATTATAGCATTTTTCAATCAAAAAGTTGTCTGATTTAATACGTACGTATTTTTACGTACACTTTTTTACGGACACGCATACCTATGATGTAATAAAAATGATACATACCAACTTTGATTTGAACTTAGTGACAGAAATACTAAACGATACAGACTTTGAATGAGCCCGTATCGTTTGAATAATGTATGTTTTTACCTACTTTATAAATTCGTAGTATTGTTGATTTTGTTGCTGAACCGCTGAAGATGGCGTTGTCATTGACTGTTGGATTACCGTAGAGAAATTAGACAAATTTTTAACAGTATAGAATTTTCCGCCTGTTGTTGTTGCCAAACATGAAAGTTTGCTTGAACTACTACCCACCAAAACTACATCTATATGCACATCTTGACGACTTGACATAAGTTGCTTTGCGAAAGCACAAGGATCTCCGCCACAGTTTTCACCTCCATCGGTAATAAGGACAATCTTTTTAGGCGTATTGCGAGAAATGTTTGCAAAGTCTTGATAAATGGCTCTATCTAAGCCGTAGACAAGCGGTGTGGCACCTCCAATGTCTACTGAATTCATTCCGCTTTGAATTGAGGCTGTATTATTTCTTGTAACCTGTGCTACTTGATGTGTTGAGCTACAATAACCGGTTGTATTGCCAATGAAATTCTGCGTTACGGCCATATATTTGCCGTTCTTTTTTACTACTTTTCGAACTTGCGCTACAGTCGCATTGTTTGAAGGATTTGAGCCATGCAAATTGTACCCAAACACCCTAAAACCAACAGCTGTAGAACTTGGAATTTGTGCCATTATAGATGACATCGCACGTTTAGCTTCTTTAATCCAATTTGACATGCTACCTGAATAGTCCATAACTAGCTCTATGACAGGAACTAGACCGGAATTAACTTGGTTACTGCCAATGTAACTTTGAGGTGTATATACATTGTAATAGTTAGTTGTCGTTGTTTTAGTCGGTGAAACGATTTGACCGTTTTGCTTTACTGTACCGCTAGTATTTACCTTGTATTTTGCGGCATAAGCTCCGCAAGATGTAATCAAAATAAGGCTTATAGCTATTATAATGTTTCTTTTCATATAATTCTTTCCTTTTTTTTATATAATAACGCACTCTAATGCACAATTAAAGCGTATCTTGGAAATCTGTATTGATAAAAATCGCTTCTTATCAAGCCAATTTCTTGATAATTAAGCCCTAAATCTTCGCACAACTGCTTTTGAAGCCAATATTCAGATTCACCTTGATTTATAATAAACATGCTACCGCCGTCATTCAGGCATTCTTTAGCGTGCAAAAGCATTTCAGCCGGTTTGAAAAACTTCATTGGCAATCCCCATCTTTTATGTTGGAACTCTCCAACAAACGGCAAAAACCACGTTATATAATCAAAACAGCCATTTATGTTCATAAAATTATCTGCAATATAATTTGTGAATGGTAAATATTTTATGTTGTATTTTGCAATTTCTTTTCTTGAATACAAATTCCAGCAAAGCCTGTAGGCATCAAGTTCTACACCTGTCATTTCAAGGTGATGGCAGGCATTTTTAAAATAAATATATTCACCTCTTGCATAAAACCAATTTTTAGAGCCAATATCCAGTATTTTCAAATCCTCACGAGGAAAAATCGGAAAATATTTATCTAAAATATCAAGTATATAGAGGTTTTCGGAACAATTTAATCGGGTTATATCATTTTTTAAAATGGTCAAATCATACTCGCTGTCTGGCACTAAGTCACTTACGTCGTCTGCTTTTGGAGAGTAATTTTTTCTGGAAAATTTAGTTTTTTCTCGTATAAAATAATCAAATTTATTTTTTAAATCAGACATTAAAATTCTCCTGTAAGCCACTCTAGGCAAGTTTTTACGAAATGTTCTTTATTTTCAAGATAGATATCTTCAGCGTGTTTTCCATTTTTTATAACAATCTCTTTTTTCGGTTCAATTGCTTTTTGAAAAAGCTCGTGATTATGCCATATTCTTATTATGGGATCTTTTTCGCCACCTAAAAAAAGCTTTGGAATTGAAATTTTACCAATTACTTCAAGCGGTATCGGCTTTGTTTTGAACGGATGAGTGAAGCGTATTGAAGTCCAGCGTTTGAATTCAAACTTTTTAAGAGTTGGAATAAGGGCATTTGGGCTAAATACATTGTTTTCTATTTTTTTAAAATCGGTAGGTGCACTAACCAAGATTAATTTATCTACAGCGTTGTTATTGGCACAAAAGTCAATAGAGATAAGGCTTCCAAGTGAAAAGCCCATTAAGTAAATTTGTTTGTATTTCAAATTTGCGTATTCGACAATTGCCGCTAAATCTTTTACTTCGTTATGTCCAAAACTGTATAATCCATTGCTTTTGCAGTGTCCCCTGAAATCAAATGTTATTATGTCAAAGTGTTCTTTGAAATTTTCACTCAGATTAACAAAAGCAGCCGAGTC
Organism: uncultured bacterium; assembly: GCA_900550295.1. Lineage (GTDB taxonomy): Bacteria > Cyanobacteriota > Vampirovibrionia > Gastranaerophilales > Gastranaerophilaceae > UBA6984. Next base: position 4,263 of record URRM01000026.1, on the reverse strand, counting down.
TTTACTCATAAACCATCCATGTGCTATTATTAAAACAGTATTATGCCCCGTAATTACGTGATTGTAGGCAATTTTTATATTGTCCGATGTTGTTACAAAGCCGGATGTTTTTTCTTCTTTGATTGTCGTATTCATAATTAAATTTTAGTAGAAAATTGAAACATTAAATCATGCTCAAAGCCAATTGTTAAGATACTTAAACATGTTTGCCATGTCTGAAAGCATGTTATAGCATGCATGTACACTAATTCATTCGCCTTACATGTCCTTGTAAGGCTTTTATTTTGCCCATTATTTTAGCAACATGCAATCGCCATATGAGTAAAAATGATATTTATTTTTTATGGCTTCTTCATATGCTTTAAAAATAAATTCTTTGCCCTCAAGTGCACTAACTAACATTAATAGAGTTGATTTTGGTAAATGAAAATTAGTGATTAAATTATCTACCACTTTAAATTCATAAGGTGGATATATAAATAGGCGTGAAGCGGATTTGCATGCTTTTATTTCGCCAAATTGTTGATATGCTGTTTCAAGAGTTCTGACAGATGTGGTTCCCACAGCTACAAGCTTTTTACCCATTGATTTTGCTTTATTTATTGCATCAGCTGTTTCTTGAGAAATCTCAAATTCTTCAGAATCCATTTTATGATCAGTGATTTCTTCGCATTTTACAGGTCTAAAAGTACCCAAACCTACTGTTAATGTTACATACGCAATTTCAACACCTTTAGCTTTTAGTTTTTCCAGTATTTCTTTTGTGAAGTGTAAACCTGCAGTTGGAGCGGCAACAGAACCTTCATTTTTTGCATAAACTGTTTGATAACGTTCGTAATCAAGTGATTTACGTTCATCATCTGTCATTTTTCTTTCAATGTAAGGTGGAAGAGGTATATTGCCAACTTTGTCTAAAACTTCGTATAGAATTCCTTCATATATAAGTTCAATAAGCCATTTGCCTTCATCAAGTCTTTCAAGCATCTTTACGCTCAAGCAATCTGCAACTTTTAATGTCATGCCTTCTTTTACACGTTTTGCCGGCTTTATTAAAGCTTCCCATTGTTTGTTATCGTGTTCTTTTAGCAAGAATATCTCAATTAAAGCACCTGTTTCTTTATGCGCATAAAGACGTGCCGGTATAACTTTGGTATTGTTTAGTACCAAAATGCAGTTATCATCGAGGTAATCAACAATATCGTAAAAGTGTTTATGTTCAATAGTTTGAGCTTGTTTGTCAAGCACCATCATACGTGATTCTTCACGCTTTTTGCTTGGTGTTTGTGCAATAAGTTCTTCCGGTAAATTGTAGTCAAATTCGCTAACTAACATTTATTTTTTATTTTCAACCTTTTTTGCTTTTGCAACTACGTCTTCATCTATTTTTTGTTTTTTCTTTTCGTCTTCTTTTTCAAGTTGTTTGTTAATTACCACTGTTTGAATAACTTGGATAATATTGCTTGAAATTAAGTATAATAGAACCCCTGCCGGAATTGGAATGAACACGAATGTTGCTGTTAACATAATTGGCATGAATGTGTTCATTGATTTTTGAATTGCTTCTTGTGCAGGATCTTGGTTTTTAGTTTTAGATGTTGCCATCATAATTTTTTGAGTAGCAAACATTGTCAAACCGAACAATACGATTAATATTAAAACATCATAGTGAAGTGTGTTTTTTACTTCTTTTGTAGGGAAAGAGGCAACCAAAATGCCATCTTTTCTTTCAAATGTCATAAGTTCGGATTCTTTTGTTTGTAAATCAGTAACTGTAATTTCTGCTTTTTGGATTTTATCCAATTGGCTAAATTTTAAATCTAAGTTATCAAGGCTAACTTTGAAATCAACAGGTTCCCCGGGAGTTAATTCACCTTGAATTTCAACAGCTTTGTTAGGTTTTGAAATTTTTACGTTGTCTAGAGTTTCTTTGTCTAAGTATACTTTAGCTGTTTTACCTAACATAAAACTATCATATTTAGAAACACCCAAAACGCCATCGTTTGAAATTCCGGCATTAGTTTTTAGTGTAGCATCTAATCTGTTAATGAATAAGAATGGGCTATCACCTGCAATTTGAATGAATTGAGGACTCATTAATGCTGAATACAACAAAATGAAAATAGGCATTTGGATTAATAGTGGGAAACATCCGGCCATTGGGTTGAATTTATGTTCTTTGTAGAACTCCATCATCTTTGTTTGCATTTGTTGAGGATCATTTTTATAACGTTCTTGGATAGCTTTCATTTTAGGTTGAAGCATTTGCATTGTACGCATAGAACGTTGTTGTGAAACGCCTAAAGGCCACATTGCAAGTCTAACCAAAACTGTTAATAAAATAATACCAACACCAAATCCACCGATAATAGACAATGATTTAAGTATTTCAATAGTGATAGTTATAAAATCCATAATAAATTTCCTCTAATAATTGTGATAGTTTGTGTTATTTCTATAAAAAAGAACCGTCTTTGAAGGCGGTTCTTTTAAAATGGTCGGGATGACACGGTTCGAACGTGCGACCCCTTCGTCCCAAGCGAAGTGCGCTACCAGCTGCGCTACATCCCGTCGCCATTATATTCAATTTTTCTGCTTCGACATGCTTGCTGGTAGCTTGCGCTACCTTCCTCCAATGAAAACAATTATTAATTGTTTTCTCCGGAGTCCTTGCTACATCCCGTCGCCATTATATTTGATTCCGCGGTGGAGGTCTTGCTTTAATGCCAAGACTTTAGTCCGCAAGAAAATTCTATAATAAAGAAATTCTTACGTCAAGTTTTATTTTTGAAAATGTTTACAATATTTGTTAATAAAGCATTTATTTTATATCTTTTTGAGGGATAATTGTACTTAATATGAAAAAGTTATTGATTGTATCTGCTATATTCTTTTTAGTGTCTTCAAATTATTGTTGCGCAGAAGATACTGTTTACTTGTCAATTAATGATGTTGAGTCACCTTTGCAAGAAAAAATAGAAGAGGTTTTGGGCGCCGAAGAAGAGGAAGATAAAAATACTTTTAATTTAGACGGAGCCATAATTCCGGATGTTCAAGCCGAACAAAAAGCTGAAGAAGTTACTTTGTTTGACCGAATATTAGGCAATAATGATGAAACTTATTTAAAAGCAAGTGCAGAATACAAAGCATTAAGCTATACCGGCGGAATTTTTTCACAAGACACATTTATGGAATTTGAAAGTGGTCCAATAAAAAACATGCAACCGTTTTTTGTTTATGGGGGTACTATATCGGCTAATATTTTGCGTAACAATTATCATACCATGTATGATGAAAATTCAATAGATTTAGCCATGAAAGGTGAATTCAGAAATGAAAAACTAAAAGCAAATTATTGTTTTATTTTTAATTTATTGCCGCAAGCTGATAAAAATTTCTTCCAAACATTGGTAAGAAATGATTTTATTACAATTAATGCAATTCCGCATCACAGTGTATTCTTAGGAAGTTTTAGAACTCCAATAGGTGTAGAAGGTGGAACAAGCGGTTATATGACTCCTTTTTTACGACGTTCACAAATTGCCAGAAACTTTGGTAGTGTCAGAGGCGTTGGTACAAAAATATTAGGTAACTATGATTTAGTTGAATACAATATCGGTATGACAAGTACCGATAGAAATTTTCAACAATTTCTTCCGGGGGTTGAATTTAATGGTTTAGCATCATTAAAGCCATTAGGAAAAACTAATGGTAAATACGGTAAATTGAAAATAGGTGGAGGGTTAAACGCAGGTCACAGAAATTTTGATTATACTGTTGTTTCTGCACACTTAAACTATAAATATAAAAGAGCCCAATTTGATTGCGAATATGCTGTATCAAATGGTTCTAACGGTATGAGCGGTTTGACTACTAAAAAAGCGGATGGTTTTAATGCAACGGCTTCTTACTATTTAACCAATAAATTGCAATTGCTTGCAAGATACGATATTTTTAATGCTGATAGAACAAAAACCGGAAGACATAATTCAGAATATACTGCCGGTATAAATTATTTTATTAAAGGAAGTGCTTTAAAATTTATGCTTAATTATATTTATTCTCACTCCGAATATGCTCAAGATTCAAATAAAATATTACTAGGAACTCAGATTATTTTATAGACGCTGAAATCATGCAAATGCTTGTGGCTGTTGAAATTGAGCATGTTTACAAAACTTAATATTTTAGTAAAAAAAGGCAATAAATTGAGAAGTAAATACTTTATATAAGTACGAGAGATAAAGAGGATTAAAAAATGAGTTT
>URRM01000025.1 GCA_900550295.1 uncultured bacterium | reverse complement strand
ACTTAAAAGGTTTAATTACAAATATATAAAGTTTTTAGTTTTTACCCTTGAATATTTTATTATTTATTTAAAAATTCACACTTTGCACAATATAGTAAAATAAGTACTTTTAAAGATTTATTTACATTTATTTACACCGAATGTATGAGATTATGTTGATTTTTTGTATTCTATCATTAAATAAACCGACAAGAGAGATAACACATATAGTGAGGATAACATCATGGGCATGGCGGCTTCACAGGCTAGATTTTTAAATCTGACTGCCAGAAAATCAAATATTGAATACGAAGGACAACAAATCAACCAACAAAGGACAACCTTGTCAAACCAATCGGCTGATTTGTACAATCAAATGTTAACGCTTCAAGTGCCAACACCACCTTCTACTCAAGATTATACTAAGGTTTCTTATACTTTCCAAGTACCGGGAAGTTCTGATTCGAGTGCAACAATTAGTCAAATTACAAAGGATACTAACGGAACTTATACAGTAACATTTAGTTATAGTCAAACTGAATTAGGATTCCCTCCTTGTTCAACAAACAATTATTCAACTGTTAACTCAATTGATGATACAAACCATACTGGTAATATTTCAACTGCAAAAGGTAAAAGCTACAACTTAAATTATATTGATCCAAATAACATACCAAAAGCACACCAAGATGCATACGATGCATTAAGCAACGGTGGAAACAACACTGTTTATTGGGTAAATATAGGTACTGACGAGTCTCCGTCATACCAATATTACAAAGGTAACGAACTTACTGATGCATCTAAAACTGACACAAAACGTTGTGTAAATTACACAGCCGGTGACGTAACAACATACAAAACAGATTCTTACCAAGGTTGTACAATTAATCGTGACAAGTATAACCGTGTACAAAGCTTCACTTATGGAGATGAAGAATTTGCAGTTACAACAAATTCTGTCATTGACAACGAGGCTTATGAAGATGCAATGAATGAATACACCTACAAGAGCTATTTGTATGAACAAGAAATGGCAAACATCAACGCTCAAACATCTGTAATTCAAGCTCAAGATAAGAACCTTGAATTGAGATTGAAACAACTTGATACTGAACACAACGCAGTTCAAACCGAAATAGATTCTGTATCTTCAGTTGTTAAGAAAAACGTTGAAGATTCGTTCAAGACATTCGCATAGTGGATTTTGCGTAGGGCGCCGTGTGAGCGTTAGCGAACCCAGCCCGAAGTATCGAGGACATAGCGAATGACAACGATAGTGAAATGAGCGACTTGTCCGAGTGAAGCAATAATCCAAGACAAGAGATTAAAACAAATATAATTAACTAGATTTCATAATCACTCTTATTTTAATTTAATGGTGCTGTTTTCTTAACAGTACCTTTTTATTATTAAAATATTTGCATAATAAACTCCTTTATTTTAAAATTAAGAAAAAAACTTATTGGAGAAAAAATTATGGCAGTAGAAAGACAAAGACAACACGAACAAGATCCAAACATCAGAAAAACTAATTTTGATGCGGTAGAAGAAAACTTTACAGACGAACAAGCAAAACTTGAATCTTCAAGATGTTTGAACTGTAAAAATCCAAGATGCGTTTCAGGTTGTCCGGTAAATATCAATATTCCGGCCTTCATTCACGAAGTAAAAGAAGGCAATATAGACAAAGCTGGTGAAGTAATCAGACAATCTAGTATGTTACCATCAGTTTGCGGACGTGTTTGTCCTCAAGAAAGACAATGCGAAGGCAAATGTGTTTTAGGTATTAAAGGTGATGCAGTTGCAATCGGCGCATTAGAAAGATATGTAGGCGACAAAACTAAAGCTGCAGAAACTGAAATTAAACCATCAGGTAAAAAAGTTGCAATCGTTGGTTCAGGTTGCGCAGGTATTACAGCAGCTGCGGACTTAAGAAAAGCCGGTCACGAAGTAACTGTTTTTGAAGCCTTACATGAACTTGGTGGGGTGTTAAGATACGGTATTCCACCTTTCAGATTACCTCGTGTTGTTTTAGACAGAGAATTAGATGCACTTAAAGCAATGGGTGTAAATTTCAATAAAAACGTAATCGTTGGTAAATCAATCACATTAAAACAACTTGAAGATGACGGTTATGATGCTATTTTCATTTGTTCTGGTGCAGGTCTTCCAAAAATGATGGGTATTGCGGGCGAAAACTTAAACGGTGTATACTCTGCAAATGAATTTTTAACTCGTGTAAACTTAATGCACGCTAACGACGATAAATATCCAACACCATTAAGAGTTGGTAAAAAAGTTGCCGTAATCGGTGGTGGTAACGTTGCAATGGATGCTGCAAGAACAGCTCTTAGAGCAGGTTTTGAAGAAGTTCACATTGTATACAGACGTACAGAAGCTGAACTTCCTGCAAGAAAAGAAGAAATCAGACACGCAAAAGAAGAAGGTGTTATTTTTGATTTATTACACGCACCTGTTGAAATCTTAGGCGAAGACGGTTACGTAAAAGGTATGAAGTTCGAAATTATGGAACTTGGCGAACCTGACGAAAGTGGAAGAAGAAAACCTGTCGGAACAGGCAAATACACAGTTATGGACGTTGATAGCGTAATCGTTGCATTAGGTACCGGTCCAAACCCTATCATCCAAAAATCAGCAGTAGCCGATGATATGGCATTTGATACAGACAAAAAAGGCTATATCGTAATCAATGGAGATACAGGAGAAACTTCTATTCCTAAAATTTACGCAGGTGGCGACGTAGCTCCAACCGGTCCGTCAACTGCAATTAATGCTATGGGTGCAGGTAAAAGAGCTGCTAAGGCTATTAATGAACTTCTTAAATAGATTAATTATAAGCTTAATAACAATCAACATGATGTGTCTACCAGCACTTGCTGTGCTTGATATAGACGCATCTGTTGATTATGAGATAAGAAGAAAATATAATCCAAACAAGATTGAAAACGACTTGTTACCAAGTTTGCCTAACAAACTTAAGAACGACAAGCCTTTACAGTCTAGTGAAGATTTTACAAAACCTTACGAAAAGCCCGTAACAAAAACTACAACGGTACAACAACCGACAAAACAACAGGTTATAACTCAACAACCCCCAAAGCATAAGAGTTACGGTCAAACATTAGCTTTAAAACGTGGAACTTCTTTCACAATCAGAAATACATCCTCAATTTCTGACAGAATGACCGAAGGAACAAAAGTTTATTTCAAACTACCAAAACCTATAAAAACAAAATACTTTACATTGCCTGAAAATACAAGATTCGTTGGAGTTATCTCAGATTCACATTCTCCACAATTAACAGGTAATGGAGGTTTGGTTGTAATCAGAATTGAAAAAGTTATCATTAACGGCAGAACTCAAGAGGTTAGCGGTAAGGTTACAAAAGCAAATTACAAACGAATTTACTTTAATAATATAAAAGGTAAACGCAAATATTGGAGTAATTTAGCAAAATCTATTGCCCCCGGAAAAAGATTTAATGACAAAATGTGGAAATCAACTAAAAAACTTGCTAGTGAAGGTGTAACCTTTATTTTTAGCCCATTTACATTAGCTTCAGGTTTAATTGTATTTGGCGCAAATATCGTAGCTTCACCGGTTATAGCAATATTTTCAAAAGGCGGTTCTATCTCAATCCCTGCAGATACTGCTTTTAGAATAAAATTAACAGAAGACGTAACAATATATAATTAATAGGAGAAGAAAATGTTATTTGAATTACTAGCATCAGCAATGATTAACCCTGATGTAAGCAAAATGAATTTAATAGCAGTAGCAAACACAAAACCAAACGTTGCTACGGTTAAGACTGCAACAGCCGTAAAATGGCCTTATACACAATCTTATTTAACACCGATGAAAAATAAAACACCTTATGCTAATTTTTATGAGGTAACAGAACATTATAAATCAGATTTAACTGCGGTTGTAAAAGATTTTAAAACAAGAAAAAGTGATTCAAAACAGTTTTTAAAATGGGTTGAATTGCCAACAGAACAAATGACCGTTCACGGAACAAAATCTCATTTGGATGAAATATATGAACAAGCAAATAAATTAAAAGCGAGAAAAACTGACGTTGAATGTCCACTTGTTGTTTTAGGTATTGGCGGTTCAAAACACACAGCAGAATTCTTACTAAACATGAACGGTTTGGGTAACAAGGGTAAAGTTTATTTTTACTCTGATATTGATCCTGTAAGCTTTTCAAACTTCATGAAAGAGGTTAATCACTCAATTCAAGACCTAAACTTTTTAGTAGTTTCAAAATCAGGTACAACTTTTGAAACAAAAGATGCATTCACAAGATTTGAAAATATGCTGATTGAATACTATAAAAAGCAAGGGCTAAATGACAACGATGCAAAGGTAAAAGCACAAAGCCATTTTGCAATTTGTACTGATAAAACAGCAACAAAGGCTAATTTAAGAGGAAAAATCGGACATAAAAACGGCAAAGACAACTCTTACATCAAAGAATTATATATTCACGACGGTGTAGGTGGTCGTTTTAGTATGTTTGACGATGCGGGCTTATTTGTAAATGCATACGCTGGTTTTCCAAAATCAAAAGCAATTAGAATGTTGAAAAGCGCAGAAAAAATGTCAACTTTCTGTTTGGATGAAAATGCGCACGACAATCCTGCAGGCTTAGCCGCAATATTTAACGTGTATTCCAGAGATTACGGATATAAATTAACTCAACAACAATATTTTGGACATTTATTTGAAACAGGCGGAGAAAATTGGATTAAACAATTATATTTAGAATCACTAAAAGATTTTGACTTTGTTTCATCTAAAGCTCCAGACAGTATGCACTATGCTTCAGAAGGATTTTTCTATCCGCAAAACAGAGATAAATATCATATGGTAATGACAATTATGTCACCTGATATTTCTGAAAATTACAGAAAATATGTTTCTGCAGTACTTGTTTCATACCTTGAAACAGCACCTGTTGGTTTAGAAATTCTTGAAGTGGAAAACGGCGCAATTAAGCCGGAAGCAATTGGTGAATATGTTCAATCAAAACATTTTGAAACAGTTTATTCAGGAATGTTAAGAAGACAAGTAGCAATTACAAACACAGAAAAATTACCGGAAGTTTTCCAACCACACGTTGAGGTTTACAAAAACAAATTCAAACCTAACAGCAAGTATGAATTAACACCAGGTAAATAAAATCAAGTTCACAATAAAAATATTCGTGCTATTCTAGATATATGGATAGCACGATTTTTTTTAATCCAGTATTAGTTTCAATTATTTTACTTTGTGTACTTTGTCTATGCAAAATTAATGTTTTGTTGTCAATTATGATTTCTGCAATTGTTGCCGGTTTAATGGCACACATGGGAATTACAGACATAATGAATACCTTTATTTCAGGCATGGGAACTAATGCAGAAACAGCACTAAGTTATATCCTTTTAGGAGCCTTTGCGGCTGCAATGACACATACGGGTTTAGCAACTGTTCTTGCAAAAAAAATTACACAATTAATAAAAAATAATGCTCTTATTTTATATCTGATTTTAACTGTAATCGCAATTTTATCTCAAAACTTAATTCCCGTACACATCGCATTTATACCTATTTTAATTCCGCCATTACTACACGTAATGAATGTTTTAAAAATAGATAGACGAGCTATAGCTTGCTGTTTAGCATTTGGTTTAAAAGCACCTTACATAGTTATTCCTGCAGGTTTTGGCTTGATATTCCAAGGCTTACTGGCTGACAATATGGTTCAAAACGGGATGAATGTTTCAATAAACGAAGTTTGGAAATCAACTTGGATTTTGGGTTTAGGTATGTTTGTAGGACTTTTAGTTGCTATATTTATTTCTTACCGAAAACCTAGAGAATATAAAGATATTACCATAGAAGATATTGAAAATACTGACACAAAACTTACAAAAGAACACTATATAACTTTATTTGCAGCAATTGCAACACTTGGTGTTCAGTTATGGACAAAATCATTGCCACTTGGCGCCCTTGTTGGTTTAGGTATCATTTTTGGCACAGGCACAATTAAACATAAAAAAATGGACAATCTTGTTGACGAAGGTATTGGATTAATGGGCTACATTGCATTTGTAATGCTTGTTGCAGCTGGATTTGCACTTGTTTTAAAACAAACTGGCGGTATTGAATCATTAGTAAGTTCTACAATGTCAATAATGCCTTCAAACAAAATTGCAGCAGCCTTTTTAATGCTAATTACAGGTTTATTCATAACTATTGGCATTGGAACCTCATTTGGTACAATTCCGATTTTAGCAGTTATTTTTGTTCCTATTTGTGCACAATTAGGATTTAATTTACAAGAAACTCTTGTCGTTTTCGCAGCAGCCGCAGCATTAGGCGATGCGGGTTCACCGGCATCTGATACAACTCTTGGACCTACAGCAGGTCTTAACGCTGACGGACAACACAACCATATTTGGGATACTTGTATACCAACCTTTTTGCACTACAACATCGCAATTATAATTTTTGCATTAATTGGTATCATTATTTTTTAAAAATTTCCTGAAAATTTTGATATTTTATATATAACGGGCAAATGTATGGAACTTTTTTCATAATCCTCTGATATGATATATATATAGGAGAACTTATGGACGAAAATAACGATTACAAATTTACGGAAAGAGAAACAGAAATTTTAAAAGAGCTTGTATCAGGTAAAAATAATACACAAATTGCTGACGAGATGTGCTTAAGTATTCATACCGTAAAATTTTATGTAAGCTCTATTCTTGCTAAATTATCTGTTACAACAAGGCTTGAAGCAGCAGTGAAAGTTGTCAAAGAACATATTATTGAACCTGAACAATAGCCTAACTGTCTAATTGCCTTTTTAAATGAAAAAGGGTTAAATATAATTAAATCTTTTTCATACTTCCAGCTATTCTTATATAGAGCTTTTGCGTACAAAAGCTCTTTCTTTTTGGTTATTTTTACAAAAAATAGTGGCGGATTTGCTTATTGCAAATCCGCCCTTACAAAACTTAATTAAGAAGCCTTATTTTTCTGGCATTAAAACTGAAATAACTGCGTTATTAATATTCAAATAACGTTTTGCAGCATCTTGAACATCTTCTACTGTTAGACTTTCCAAGATATCCAAATAGTCTGAAACCAAAGCTAAATCATTGCAAACTGTCATATAATGACCGATTGTATCGCCAATTTCAGAAACTGTTTCAGCTTTGTATGCAAATTCAGATTTTGTCTTTTTAACTGCTTTTTTGAATTCAGCCTCTGTAATTGTTAATTTAACCTTTTCGATTTCTTCTTTAATCTTTTCAACAGCTTTTTCCTTCTTTTCAGGGCGGAAATTAGCTTCTACAAAGAAGTTATTGCCATCTCTAAATTGATAATAATCTGTTTCCACCATATTGAATACAGGCTCTTCTGCTTTTTCAATCAAATTTTGATATAATCTTGAACTTGATCCATCACCTAAGATAATGTTTACCAAGTCCATCAAAATTGTATCTTTAACATCTTTTGCAGGACAAGTTAAATAACCTGCCATCAAAAAGCCTGTATTTACGTTTGCTGTATTTTCATTATAAATCGTATGTTCTGTCGGCGCATCAATTTCGTACACCGGATTTTGGTAATTTGCTCTACCTTTCCAATCAAATTCTTTGCAAACTTTTTCTAAAATTTCTTCATGATTAAAATCACCTACAACAATTGTTGTTACGTTGTTTGGAGTGTAATGAGTTTTATAGTATTCCATAATTTCTGCTTGAGGAACTTGCGAAATAATTTCCGGAGTACCAATTACATCTCTTTTATAAGGATGTTTTTTATACATATCATGATTTGTTTTGTTATAAACCTTTGTCCAAGGTTGATCCTTGCGCATACGTATTTCTTCAATAACAACGTGTCTTTCACGTTTATCCTTAACTGATTTATCATCATTTATATCAAATTCATGTCCGATTTCATCTTCCGGCAATGTCGGATCTAACATCATATCAGCATGAAGTTCAATTGTTTCATAAAAGTCTTTGTTGCCTTCACCTTTTGGTAATGTCACATAGTAAAAAGTATAATCTTTCCAAGTTGCTGCATTTACAATTGCGCCTTTAGCCTCTAAAGTTCTATCAAAATAACCGGCTTTATGCTTGTGTGTACCTTTAAACATTAAATGTTCCAAGAAATGAGAGATACCGTTATTATGATCGTTTTCATTGATAGAACCTGTTTTTACCCAAGAACTAACATTAACCATATCGCCCTCTTTGTGAGCTAATACGATTTTATGACCGTTTTCTCTTTCATAAACCTCTACATCACGTGTTAAATAAGGATATTTTACTAAAGTTTTTTTAATATTTTCCATTTATTCTTCCTTTTTTCTTTAATTATACATTAAAAATAAACACTTAAAATTTTAGCGACACAAACCAGCACTGATGCGTAAATCATAAGATTTCTGGCTTGATACATTCTAAATCTAAAACTTGCAATACTTTCATCTCGTTGTTTAATTTTTTCAAAGCCTTCAAAAGGAAAATGCCAGAGTTTCTTTTTCGGAATATAGCCTTTATTTTCGTTAAACAACAACAGTGAAACCATTAATTCCACAACGAATGGAACAGTAAAAAATACTATTAAAAAGATTGGTGCAAAATGTTTTGAAGCAACTGCATAAACTAATAAACCATATGCGCAGCCATAAATTATACCCAAGCCGGAAACCGCTTTGTCCTTGTCTTGAAAACGACTACATAAAGTTTTTTTATGAGAAACTTTATCACCGTCAAAATCTAATAACGAATTTGTATACAAAAGACCAATGGTAAACATTACAATAATTGTACCGATTAAAAAGACATCCATACTGTATGTTTGAGTCATAACCCAATATACACCGCCAAATAGAATTGGACCAAAGGCTAAACCTACAGCGATTTCACCAATTCCGGCACTAGACCACTTTGCATAAGTTAAAACAAATATTGAACCTAAAAGAGCGAAAATTGCAACCGGATAGCCTGTTTTCCATAACAAAAAAGCTCCAATCACACATGCGATAGTACAATACAAAATTACAACTTTTAAAACATCATTTAAAGTTGCCTCACCATTCGTAATATATGCACATTTTGACTTTGTTTGATGCTCTAAAGTGCCCATTTTCATTAGCTTTTGATAATCTAAATAATCATCAAATAAGTTCGTTGCCAATTGACAACAGCAAATTCCGATTAGAGCTAAAACCCCGTATAGTACATTACCATTGCTTGTTAAGCCAAACATAAAAACAACCAGCCAAGAAAAAATTGACATTGGTAATGTAAAAACTCTTGAATTTTCTAACCAAAACCAAATTGTCTTAAGCATCTAACATACCCTCAATAGCCTTAACTTCTTCGTATAGAGCACCGCCCTCAAGGAGTTCTTCAGCAGACAACCCAAACAATGTAACCAAATCAATTACATCTTCATTGTGTTTGAAACGCCTTACTACTTCTTTTATGGCACTATCACGAGTCATTAAAGGTATTTGTTGATGCTTACCAAGTGTAATACTACGTTTTTTAGCCTTACCCAATCTATTTGCCTCCCAAAGCTAAAAGCGCAGCACCTATCATGCCTGCATAATTGCCTGTTGTAGCTTTAAGAATTTTTGTTGGTTGTGTAATAATTTCGTTATTTGTAGCTTTTTCAAGGTAATCAACATCAATAAATTGAGCCATAGAACCTGAAAATATGATACAATCAGGATCAAATATGTTTGCTAAACCAATACATCCCTCTAAAATATCATTTTGCCATTTATCAAAAACGGCTTTCATCTTTTCGTCACCTGCATTTACACCGTCTATAACGTCATAAGTCGTTACATTAGGATTGTTTAGCATCTCTTCTGCTGTTACCTTCAAGCCTGTGCCTGAAGTGTAAGCTTCAAAACAGTCGTGACTTCCACATGTGCAAGGTCTATGTTTGTCAGTTCGCATTTTAAAATGCATTTCACCTGCAGCTCCTGATTTACCCTTGTATAATCTGTCATTAAGGATAATTCCACCACCTACACCAGTTCCAAGAGTTAGCATTATTGAGTTTGCCATACCCTTTGATGCGCCATTTATATGTTCTGCCCAAGCTGCACAATTTGCATCGTTTTCAACGTAAACTTTTTTAGTTGAAGACAAAGATTGAAAATCAAAGTCGCTATAACCTTTCACCATATTGCCTGTTGAACCTAAAATGCCAGTATGGGCGTTGTTACAAGCTCCTGCAGTTGAAAACGCAATTGCATCAATTTCAGAATCATGTTTCGCAATTACAGATAAAAATATTTCTCTAATTTTATCCAAATCTCTAGGTGTAGAGTGCTTTTCCACCTCTGTAACAAAGTTTCCTTTATTGTCAATTACAGCTGAATATATTTTTGTACCGCCTACGTCAAATGCAAGTGCTTTCATTATTTTTCCTTTCTTTGGACAAAACGTTTTGTAATCAATTGTGGGCGAGTTATCGCAGAGCCAATAACCACGCAATGTGCACCTATTTCAAAGGCTTTGTCAATTTGTTCAGGTTCCCAAATTCTACCTTCCAAAACTACCGGTATTTTAACGCTTTTTACTAATTCTTCCAATAGTTCAAAATCAGGTCCGTCACCCTTTAATGGCGAGAATTGAGTATAACCGGCTAAAGTGGTTGAAACCATATCAACACCAAGCTTTTCACAATTAATACCCTCTTCAACAGTTGATATATCCGCCATTGATATACGTTTGTTTATACTAATCAACTTGATAATTTCATCTAAAGTGCAGTTTTCGTGCTTTCTGCTTGTGCCGTCAAAAGCAATAATATCAGCACCGGCCTTGATTAAGAAGCCGACATGTTTTAATGACGGCGTGATATACACAATTTCTTTCCAGTTTGCAGGTATCTCATCGGGTTTAGTCAAGCCAATTACAGGCACATTTGTTATTCTTTTTGCATTCATAACATCTCTTGCTCCTGCAACTCGTAAACCGCCAGCACCGCCGTTTAGAACCGATTTCATCATTGCAATCATACATTCTTCACGGTATAGAGGCTCACTTGGCATTGCCTGACATGAAACTACAACTTTATTTTTTAATGTTTCTATTACGCCCATAATGCCCTCTATCTGTAGTTTTGGAATTGTAATGGATAGTCATATTTGTCTTCGTTCTTGCGTAACATAGCAATTACTTCTTGCAAATCATCTCTGCTTTTACCTGAAACTCTAACTTGATCGCCTTGAATTGAAGCCTGTACCTTAATTTTAGAATCTTTGATGTCACCTACAATTTTCTTTGCCAACTCTTGAGTTAGTCCTTTTCTTAAAAGATAAACTTGGCGAACAGCACCACCCAAGGCATCTTCAATCTTTTGAGGGTCTAAAATCTTAATGCTTAAGCCTCTTTTAACCAATTTAGATTGTAAAATATCATATATATTTCTTAACTTCATATCGTCTTCAGTAGTGATTGTGATTGACTTTTCGCCGTCTAGAACCACGTCTGATTTTGAATTCTTTAAATCGAAACGAGAGGTAATATCACGTTTTACTTGGTCAACAGCGTTAACCAATTCTTGTTTGTCAAACTCTGAAACGATGTCGAAACTTGAATCTTTTGCCATTTTTAACTCCTTTTTCTTTAATTGTAACATGAAAATTGTATTCTCCAAATTTTTGGCAAAAACTCTATAAAACAATGTTTAAAATATTTTTGTATCCATTTTATCGCTAAAAGCAAGGATATAACAGTCAAAAACCGTTTTAAAAGTCGGTGAATTACAATTAATAAGGGTTTCAATAGTGCTTGTAGGTAATCTACGTACGTATTCTTACGTACGCTTTTTTACGGACAAAAGAAAATTAGGATTTTTGTATAATAAATTTTAAAAACCAATAAAAAATGACTTAAAAAATTCAAGTCATTTTTATTTTATTTTTAATATTTTCATTAAGCCCATCTGCCTGCAGTTGGATTAATATTCATTTATTTAATCTTCCTTATATATTATTACTAATTACCTTCCACATATAGTTCCTGTAAGTAAAATGAAGGTTAAAAATTGTCAAACGCAGTCGCAGTATCCCACATATCATATCGCAATTATGGCTGGGTTTTAGACATTTGAAATTTAAGTTTACATGTTTGGTTAAGTCGGAGGAGTTGTAAGATCCCGCATCAAGTGCGGGATGACATAAAAGTTAGAATGTTTGCAATATTAAAATTTAATTACTTTTATCTTCGTTCAAAAAACATGCGACTTGGTGTTGGTCATAAAAAGTTTTCAACTCAGGTTCTTCTATTTTACATTTATCCATACAATATTGGCATCGAGTATGAAATTTACAACCTTTTGGCAAGTCTGTCGGAGAAGGCAAGTCGCCTTTCAATATAATTTTACTTTCTCTTTTGTCAAAACTTGGTACTGCACTCAAAAGAGCTCTTGTATAAGGATGTTGAGGAAATTTGAACACTTGCTCCTTAGTTCCGATTTCTACAATTCTTCCCAGATACATAATTGCAACCCTATCCGCAATTTGTCGAATTACATTCATATCGTGTGAAATAAAGATTACAGTCAAATCAAACTCTTGCTTCAAGTGCAAAAGCAGGTTAATAATTTGAGCCTGAATACTAACATCTAAGGCGCTTACAGGTTCATCTGCAATAATAAATTCCGGTTTCATCATCAAAGCTCTTGCAATAGCAATTCTTTGTCGTTGCCCACCTGAAAACTCGTGAGGATAAAGGTTTAAAGAATTTTCATCAAGTCCTACAGACTCTGCAACCTGCAAAATCAGGTTTTTAATTTCATCTTTTGAAAATTCATAAAGCGGTCTAAAATCTTCTGAATAAGTGCATAATTCACTGTTTACATCTAACGGTTCTTTTAAAATATCAAAAACTTTTTGTTTCGGATTCAAGCTGGAATAGGGATTTTGAAAAATCATTTGCAACGCTTGACGGTAGACTTTTAGTTTTCGTCCTTTTAATTTTAAAATATCAACCCCATGGAATAAAATTTCACCTGATTTTACGGGAATCAATCTGCTTACTGCACTTGCAAGAGTAGATTTTCCACAACCTGATTCACCGGCAATAGCAAGAATTTCACCTTTATTAACCGTTAAATTAAGGTTATTAACAGCATTAACAACCTTTTCGGGATTAAAAACAGTGCCCTTTGTTTTATATTGAACGTTTAAATTTTTAATTTCTAAAACGGGTTTGCTCATACTGATATTATAGATTAGATTGTTATTTTAGGCAATAGGAATGATGACTAGAGGTTTGGAGGTTTAGATATTTTGAGGGTTGGTGACAATAGAATTGATTTTCACCTTTTTGTCATCGAATTACTTGACATATACAAGGATGACATTGAGGTTTTATTGCATGTCGGATGATTTTAAAGATCCCGTGTCAAGCACGGGATGACATTGAGATTGATTTTCACCTTTTGGTCATTAGAAGATTACCAAACTTCTAATCCTCTAATCCTCTATTTAAACTTCTCTTCTGCCTTCTAATGCCTTTGCAAGTGTAATTTCGTCTGCAAATTCAAGGTCTGTACCTACAGGCAAGCCAAATGCAATCCTCGAAACTGTTATTCCAAAAGGTTTTACAAGTTTTGTTAAATACAAACTTGTAGCTTCACCCTCAACTGACGGACTTAGCGCCAAAATTAATTCTTTTACATTCTCATCTGTTAAACGGCTCAAAAGCTCTTTAATTCTGATATCTTCTGCCCCAATACCATCGATTGGAGAGATTAAACCTTGCAAAACATGGTACAAGCCTTTGTACTCGTTTGTTTTTTCAATAGCAATCAGGTCTTTTGTTTCTGCAACTACGCAAATTGTACTTTTGTCACGTGTTGTAGACGAGCAAATTTCGCAAGGGCTTGTTGAAGATAGGTTGTAACAAATTTCGCACGCTACTGTGCTTTGTTTTGCCTCAACAACAGCCTTTGCAAATTTTTCCACTTCTGATACAGGCATTTTTAACAAGTGAAATGCCATTCTTTGAGCTGATTTTGGTCCCACAGAAGGGAATTTTTGAAATTGCTCAATTAAAGTTGCTATTGATTTTGGATAAATCATTAACTAATTACCCTCTTAGCAAAGTCCCGGAATACTAATTCCGCCAGTTACAGCCTTCATTTTTGTTTCCATTTCTTTTGAAGCTGTTTCTGTAGCTTGTTTAATTGCAGTTGTGATAACATCTTCTAACATTTCGATTGTATCATCATCAACTGAATCAGGGTTTTCAGGGTTAATTGTTTGTTTAGAAATTTTTATAGATTTGAATTTACCTTGACCATCGCAAGTAACTGTAACACCACCTGCTTCACCTGTAAATTCTGATTGAGCTAATTGTTCTTGAGTTTCTTGTAATTTCTTTTGAATAGTTTGTGCCTTTTGCATCATTTGCATCATTTGACCCATATTCATTGGCAAATCTCCTTTTTTAACGATAACTTTTCCCGAGTTGTCAACTCGCAGAAAATATTATACAATAAAAGAATGGAGATGAAAACATATTTGAACGAAAGTTTTAAAAGCAAAGGGCTACTACGCTGGACATTTATGCCTTTAAACGTTTTTATTGCTCCAATGAAATTCTACTCAAAGCAAGGACAGGATTATTTATACAAGCAAATGGTAATCAGAGCTTGTGAAGAGTGGGAAAGGGCAAGTATGGGGCGTATTCGCTTTGTGCTTGTTGATAATTTATTAAGTTCAAATATTAACATTGAATGGCGACGAATAGACAGAAAAGCTCTTGGACACTGCAAATTCAGTTTTGATGCTACAAGCAGACTTTTTGGCGCTGAAGTTTCGATTGGACTTTCTGACGGTGTGATTTGTCAACGATATATGGCAGAAGATGAAGTTTATCACACAATTTTACACGAAATCGGTCACGCCTTAGGTTTAGGACACAGTCCTTATGACACGGACATTATGTACACTCCGCACAAGTACGGTGTAGTATCGCTTTCACCTCGTGACAAAACTTCAATTCAATGGCTTTACAAATTAGAGCAAGGTACCAGTGTTGCCAACCTTTCTTCTAAATATCAAATTGGTTCAAATAACCCTGATGAAATTATTACAAAAGTGATTATGCAAAATAATCCGAGTGAATTTGAACAGGTTAAAAATTCATTAAATCCAAAAACTCCGCAAAAAGATTTATTAACGGAGCAAACAAATATTGCTGATTTAAAGAAATACAATTTAGCAATACAAAATATTCAGCTGTCAGACAATGTTAAACGCTATTTGGGCAAGCCGATTGAAAAAAAAGATTGACTAATTTCAGTTTGATGTATAATGTTATAAGAAGTTGGTACAAAAACAACAAGATTTTAATTATATAAAAAGGATAGTCTATGAGTATTCAAGAATGGTTTGATAAGCGAAAAGAAGCGCAAATTGAACGTCGCTCATCTGAAGCTAAAGTAGAAAATATAACGTTCCCAGGATTATGGACAAAATGTGTTCACTGCGGAGCGCAATTAACAAATAAAGATTTGGAAGAAAATTTAAACGTATGCCCTCAATGCGACTACCACTTTAGATTAGGCGCAAGAGATAGAATTAAACAACTATTTGATGAAGGCAGTTTCGTTGAAATGTATTCTGATATTAGACCTACAGACCCTCTAGACTTTGTAGATACTGAATCTTACAAAGATAGAATTAAAGAGGCTGTTGAAAAAACAAATCTTAATGATGCAGTTGTTACCGGTGTCGGTAAAATTGAAGGACACGAAGTTGCAACAGCCATTATGGATTTTAGCTTTATGGGCGGTTCAATGGGTAGTGTTGTAGGTGAAAAAGTTACCCGAATGATGGAAGAGGCAGCAGAAAAGAAAATTCCTATGCTTGCAATTACATCTTCCGGTGGTGCAAGAATGCAAGAAAGTGCTTTGAGCTTAATGCAAATGGCTAAAACAGCTTGTGCTTGCGCAAAAATGGATGCTGAAAAAGTATTGTATATTTGTTTATTAACTGAACCGACTTATGGTGGTGTAACAGCTAGTTTTGGTACATTAGGCGACATCATCATTGCAGAACAAGGTGCAAGAATCGGTTTTGCAGGTAAAAGGGTTATTGAACAAACAATCCACCAAAAATTACCATCAGGGTTCCAAACTGCTGAATATCTTTTGAAATTCGGTCAAGTTGATATTATTTCTAAAAGAAAAGACTTGAGATCTAACTTGTCCAGAATTTTTGACATGCACGGATATACAGTTCCAGTAGAAGAATAAATGAGGATTTAATCATGGCATTTGAATTTGAAAAGCCAATTTTAGATATACAACAAAAAATTGACGAACTAAAAAAAATAAGCTCGGAGTCAGGAATGAACTTAGATAACGAAATCGAAAAATTTGAACAACAAGCGAAGGATTATCAAAAAGAAATTTATGAAAATCTTAAACCTTCTGAAAAGTTGCAAATTGCAAGACACGCTAACAGACCAAACTTTTTGGACTACATGCAATTAATGTGTGATGATTTCATTGAATTTCATGGCGACAGAGCCGGTACTGATGACAGAGCTATCATCGGTGGCGTTGGTAAAATCGGTAACTTTAATGCTGTTTTCGTAGGTACTCAAAAGGGTTCTACTACAAAAGAAAACTTAGAATATAACTTTGGCATGCCTCAACCGGAAGGTTACAGAAAGGCTATGCGTTTATTCAATCACGCAAACAAGTTTAACTTACCAATTGTTACTCTAATTGATACTCCGGGGGCTTATCCGGGAATTACGGCAGAACAAAACGGTCAAGGTATTGCTATCGCTCAAAACCTTAGAGATATGGCAAAACTTGATGTTCCTGTTGTTGCTGTTATTACAGGTGAAGGCTGTTCGGGCGGTGCATTAGGTTTAGCAGTTGCAAATGACGTAAAAATGCTGGAATACGCATATTACACAGTAATTTCTCCTGAAGGTTGTGCTTCAATTTTATTCCGTGATGCAACAAAAGCCGCAGATGCCGCAAATGCATTAAAAATTACAGCAAGTGACCTATTAGAACTCGGAATTATTGATGAATGCGTTAAAGAACCTATGGGCGGTGCTCACAATAACAAAGAAGAAATGGCTAAAACTTTGAAAAAAGACATACTATCTTCACTTAAAAAGTTAACAAAAATGTCACCTGAAAAATTACGCAAACAAAGATACGAAAAATATCGTAAAATGGGATGTTTTTTACATGACTAATAATTATTATGAATTACAAATAAAGATTAATCCTGAAATGTCAGAAGTTATTTCTGACATTTTATTTAATGTTTTTGACTGTGAAGGTGTTGTTATGGTTGAAGAAACCTACAAAGACCTTGAAATGGTCGCAACTACGGAAGGAACTCTCAAAGCCTTTATTCGTGGAGAAAAACCAGACGTAGAAAAAATTCTGAAAGAACAAAAAGAAGTTCTAAAATCTCGTGGACTTACTGATGAAGAACTCGGCTCTTGGGATTTCACTTTTGAAGAAAAAGAAAATCAAGATTGGTCTAAAAAATGGAAAGAAAAATGGGATGTAACACACGTTACTGACAAAATTACAATTGTTCCGACTTGGCTTGATTACACTCCAAAAAGTGATGAGGAAATTATCATTAACCTTGATCCGGGATGCGCTTTCGGTACCGGTACTCACCAAACAACTCAACTTTGTATGGTTGCTTTAGAAAAATATTTTGTATCAGGACAAACAATGGCTGACATTGGCATGGGCTCAGGAATTTTATCAATCCTTGCGAAAAAACTCGGAGCAAGTGAAGTTTACGGCTGTGACAACGACGAAACAGTTATCGAAGTTGCAAAAGAAAATGCAAAATTAAACAATGTTGATTGCACTTTTGAACTTGGGACTGCCGATAAAGTTAACAAAAAATTTGATTTTGTTTGTGCAAACATCTTGCATAATGTACTTTTTGAAATTATGGGTGATCTGAAAAATTTAATGAATGATGGTTCAAAAATGTCATTAAGTGGTATTTTATTAGAGAAGGCTCCTATTGTTCTTGAAGCTATAGAAAGAGAAAATTTGAAAATTATTGACGAAATACACCAAGATCAATGGATTTCTTTTGTTGTAACTAAATAAAGGAGCGCAGCATGCAACATTTAGTATTGTTCACCATTGTTATTATTGCAGTTTTACTTGTTCCATTCGTATTATGGAGAATTAAAGCAGGTAAAAAATACGAAACATATTTACCTTTGAACGAAAACGATATTGCAGAATATGACTCTCAAAAACCTATATTCACTAAGTATTGGATTTCAAACAGTTTCTACAAAGATTACATCGACAAAACAAGAATGACTCTTCACGGAAGCAAAGAACGATTTGATTTCTCAAACTGGGGTATAGCTTTGAAACTTGATGTTTACCCTAACAAATTTATTCTTTCAAGTTTGAGCGGTTTGTTTATCAAAAAAAGAGCTATTGAATTAAACAAAATAGCCAAAATCTTCAAAAATAACCAAGTTGTAGCCTTCAAAGGTTCTAACTTTAACTTTGTCGCTAATAACTTCTCTGACAAACAAATCGAAGAACTTATCAAATTGAAAGGATAGATTTTTGACTGAGGCAATTTTTGTAATCGCATGGTTTGCAACATTATTTTTGATACTATTCGTATTTCATACGATTATCGTAACCCAAGCCAAAAGCTACTTTGAAATACCGATTGAAGAGGTTAGATATTTATTGAAAGCATCTCAAAAATCATTTTTTGTAAGTCCTGTTGGTGCTCACGAAAATGACGACAACACTTTAAACAAAGTATTCGGCTTGAAATCTTTCCATGCAAACGTACCTTTTGTATTTAAATTATATTTATTGCCGGATTGCATTGTCTTGACTTTATTTAACAAGTATGCAACAGTGTTTAAACGTAAAGATTGTCAATTCTCTAAAAATGGATTTTTCTCATACTTTTCAATCATCAAAGATGATAAAAAGTACATGATGGAGGTCGGTTTTCATCACAAATTAATTAGAGAATGGATTGGTAATAATTAATTCTGTTTGTGCTAAACTTTTGTTATCAGAAAAGAGGTTCAAAATGTTTGGCAAAAAGAAAACTGCAATTATCATCCCTGCAAGATACGGTTCTAGCAGACTAGAAGGAAAACCACTTTTAGTTGCCGGAGGAAAACCTATTATTCAATGGGTTTATGAAAAAGCTAAACAAGTAAAAGGTGTTGATGCAGTTATCGTTGCAACTGACGACGAAAGAATTTTTGATGCAGTAAAAGCCTTCAGTGGTGAAGTTGAGATGACATCAGTAAACCACAAGTGCGGAAGCGACAGAATTAAAGAAGTTGCAGACAGACACAAAGATTTTGAATATATCATTAATCTTCAAGGTGATGAGCCAATGATAAAAGTTGATTACATTGAAGCTGTAATCGACGGGGTTAAAAACCACAACGCAGACATTTCAACACTAATCTGCCCAATTCAAAGCAAAGAAGAAGTCGAAAAACCTCAATTAGTAAAATGCGTAATCGACAACAACGGCTTTGCATTGTATTTTTCTCGTTCAAAAATTCCGTTTGAAAGAAACGAAAATCCGGCTCCATTTTACGGACACATCGGAATTTACGGCTACACAAGAGAAGCATTAGTGAAAATGACAACTTCTTTTCAAACACCACTAGAAATTGCCGAAAGCTTAGAACAACTTCGTGCATTACAGATGGGAATGAAGATTAAAACCGCAATTGTAAACGAAAAACCGGTGGGTATTGACACAAAAGAAGATTTTGAAGAGTTTGAACGAT
>URRM01000024.1 GCA_900550295.1 uncultured bacterium | reverse complement strand
TCACAAAATTAAAAAAAAGACATGTTTATATTATAATCATGTAATGGAGGCAAAATGGCTAAACAAAAAGTAAATTACGCAAGAAGAACAGCGAAATATTTTAATTTTTGGAGAAAAATTTTCCAAAGATTAGCCACAAACGTATGGTATGGCACTCAATTCAAACTTATTTACAAGTTGAAAGTTGAAGGCAAAGAGAACATTCCACACAACAGCAATTTTATCGCTTGCGGAAACCATTTATCTACATTAGATCCATATTTGGTAACATACATTATGCCAAAACCGGTAGCATTTATGGCGAAAAAAGAACTTTTTGAAAAGAAATTTATGCGCTGGATGTTAGATTGGCAAGGTGCCTTTGCAGTAAACAGAGAAAAGTTAGAAGTGTCTACAATCAAGACTGCACTTGAAGTTAAAAATACAGACTGGATTTTAGGTCTTTTCCCTCAAGGCACAAGAGCAAAAAGCGGTACTATCGAAAACGTACACAAAGGCTTTGCAGGTCTTGCCCGCTCAACAAAATGTGGCATTCTGCCTATTGGCATTATAGGTTCTGAAAACAAGACTTGGCTACCATTCAAAGGTAACATTACTGTAAAAATCGGGGAATTAATTCCTTATGATGAAGATTTAGACGCTGTTATGGACAAATGGGCTAGAGCCATTCAAAACCTAACAGGTTTCAAATACATACCAACACCGGCATAACAGTTAACAAGGAATTAAGAATAAAATGGCAAATGAAGAAAAAAACTATGCAAAACGCACAGCTAAAGACTACCATATTTTTAGGACAATATTTTTTATGTCCTTCTTGTGGTCTGTAGTTATGCCCGTAACAACATTAATGTATAACCTAAAAGTTGTTGGTAAAGAGAATTTACCTAAAAAAGGCAACTTTATGTTAGCAGGAAACCACGTATCTGAAATGGATCCCCCATTTTTAGCTTGTGCTTGCAATATGCCAATTGCATTTATGGCAAAAAAAGAACTTTTTGAAAAAACAGAACCAAGAAACTGGCTTGTAAAAAAACTTGGTGCTTTTTCCGTTGACAGAGAGCATCCCGGAATTTCTACCTTTAAATCAGCAAAAGAAATTTTCAAAACAAGTTGGAAATTGGGAATTTTTCCTGAAGGCGGAACTCGTAAAAATAAAAAAATTGAAAACATTCACAACGGTTTTGTAGCCTTAGCAAAAGCTGCAAAAGCCGATATAGTACCCGTTTCAATCTCAGGTTTTGACGGATACGCAAAACATTTATTTGAAAAACACATTACAGTAACAATAGGAAAACCAATTTCATACGAATTAGCCACAGAAGAAATTGTTCAACAATGGTGCGCTGAAATATGCAAGAATACTGGTTTTGAAAACTGCATGTTACCAGAAAAAAGTTCATGTTAAAATACATGTATTATAATTATTAAAAGTAAGGAAAACAAAAATGAATTCAGTAGTTGTAATCGGTAGAGTAGGACAAGATCCGGACATAAAATATTTTGAATCAGGAAAATCAAGAGCTTCTTTTTCAGTAGCAGCAAATCGTTGGGATCCAAAAACACAAGCCGAAGTTACAGACTGGTTCAATGTTGATGTTTGGGACAGAACCGCTCAATTCGTTGGCGAATACGTAAAAAAAGGTACTCTTGTTGCCGTTGAAGGTCGTATTGCAACAAACAAATGGAAAGACCAAACCGGCGAAGAAAGAGAACGTTTCTTAATCGTAGCTAACAACGTAAGACTTCCGGGTTCCAGAAAAGACGACGGACAATAATGATTATTTCAGATATGATAGGCATTGTGGCTGATGACTTAACAGAAGCCAACGAAGCCGCTCTTCAATTTCACTTAAGAGGTGCAAACTCACAAATTCTTTTGGATTTTGAGCAAGGTTCACCTAAAAATGTTAAAAACACTCAAGTTTGGGCAGTTTCTACAGCAACAAGAAACAAAGAGCCTGAATTTGCAAAAGAAGAAGTTAAAAAAGCAACTCAACATTTTTTGGATAATTTAAGCCTTGACTACTTCTTCAAAAAGATTTCTTCGACTCTAAACGGAAATATTGGGGTTGAAACTCTTGCTATGTTAGAAACATTGGATTGGGATGCAGCAATCATTATTCCTGCTTATCCGTCTGAAAATAAGATTACTGTTGGCGGTTACCAATTAATAAAAGGTCAACCAATTGAAAGAACAGAATATGCCAGAGATGTAATGAACCAATTGCACGAATCACACGTACCTACAATGTTGAAAAAACAACTTGGCGCTGAAAATGCCGAACTTATTGGTACTCTTGAATTACAAACAATTATGAAAGGTGCCGGTCCAATACTTCAAAAGGTTCATGAACTTGTAAAAGCTGGCAAAAAACTTATTGTTGCAGATTCTGTTTCAATTACAGATATTGAACAAGTTGTATTGGCCTGCAAAAAATCTAATTTAAGATTTTTACCGGTCGGAACATCAGCGACAGCACAAGTTTTGGGCAACGTTTGGTTGCCACCTTTGGAAAATCAATTTACGGTTAAATCGATACCGCAATTACCAAAATTAATTTTATCTGGTACAGGTACTCAAACTACGATTACACAGCTTGAAGTGCTTGATAAATCGGAAGATTACGACAACACGTACTTTATCGACCTTGATATGAATACCGTTTTGGGTGGTGTTAGAGAAGATTTTGTAGAAAGAATCGTAAATAATTTGGGTGAAAACAATATTGTTGCGGTAACAGCATCAAATTTAATCAAAAACTTTGACGGTTTTTCAGACGATTCATTGAATGCAGATATGACAAAACCTAAATTATTAGAACACGTTTCTGCTTTTTTAGGCGAATTAACAAATATTGTAACCGGCAAAAAAGATGTTATTTTAATTACACTTGGTGGCGAAACATCCTTCAAATGTTGCCAAGCAATAAATTCAAATCAATTGCAAATTATGGACGAAATAGCTCCGCTTGTAGCTTTGACATTAGACCACAAAGCTCAATGGATTGTTTCAAAATCAGGTCATATCGGAAGTTCAAATGCTCTAATCGAGATTTTAAAATACTTTGAGCAACACGAGCCCGAAGATGAATTTGGTGTTTAAGAGTCAAATATATTAAGTTTTGTAAAAATATTAATTGTATTATTTACAATTAATATTTTTAGTGTTATAGTATACATGTTATGAACATTACTCCAATTAATAGAATTTACACAGCCCCTCAAAACGTACGCACTTTAAACTTCGGTTCTAAGGCGGGCGTTCAAAGAGATGAAGCAAAAAATAATTTTTGCTCAAAAACAATTGTACAAAACACACTAAAAGAATTCAGCAATTCTAGAGGTCAATACTTAGCAGATATCGATTTATCTGATATCTACATCCCAAACACTCCTAGAAAAGTTGACAAAAATCAAAGTTCTTTTTCTTGTACTAAAACAATTGTACAAAGCACACCTATCGTATTTGGTAGCGCAGTTAAATGCTTAGCAGACCAACCATTAGCTGACACATTTGAATTACAAAACAAAAACTTGCAACTTCCATTCCAAGGTGCATACCCTCAATACTTAATCGATCAAGATGGTGTTGTTGAAGATTATGAATGCACCACAAACGGCATTCAAGATATTGCAAACTCTTCCTACTGCAAAGCCTCACATTATTCCTTTAAAGGAAAAGAGGAAAATATTTTACAAAAGATATGCAAAACTTTAAAACAATATTTACCTCTATAACTTCTAAAAAAGAATAAACAACCCGCTTTCAGACCACTCAAAACATTCTAAGGTCTGATTTTTTGTATCAATATATAATATTCTGACTTTTTTAAATATAAAACACTTGCATTTTTAACGATTGTCTATTAAAATAGCTATATGAGTGATTTAAGTTTAAACCAAAAAGCAAAAATTTTCTTCGATGGTGAAAATGGCATCGAAATGGAATTAGACTGTTTTATTAACAGTATTGACGACGACAGATTAGGATTAGATTATCCTGAAGATGCGGAAACTTTGAAAAAATATTTGGAAGAAGGTACTCCGATTGACGTGAAAATCTTTACGCCATCAGGTCTTATGGTATTTGAATCTGTTGTAATTGACTCTCCTGACGAAGGATTTGTTATTGAATATGTAGAAGATGCTGTAGTTATCCAACGACGTGACTATTCTCGTTCACCATTAAAAACTAAGCTTGAATTGATGCTTAGAACTGAAACTTTCGTTGCTAGTACAATCGATATTTCAGGTGGTGGTATAAAATTCTTCTCTAAAGAGGACTTAAATCCTGAAGAAATTGTTACAGGCAAATTGTATCTTAAAAATTATGATGAACCGGCTAAATTTGAAGCTGTTATCCTTGATAACCCTTCTCTTCAACCGGATGAATATACTCTTGCTTTCACTAATATTGATGAAAAAGAAAGAGATAAAATTATCAAAACTTGCTTTGCGATTGATATGCAATCAAGACGAAGCAAGAATGAAGAATAATTTTATAAACTGTTATGAATAAACTTCGAGAAATTGAGAAAAAAATAAATAAAGAAGTTAAAAATGGTCATGTGCAAAATGCAATCGAAATGTGCCAAGTTGAGTTACAAAACGACCCAACAAACGCAGATTTACACGTTAGACTTGGCGATTTATATTTAGCATGGCATTTAGATATTCATAACTCTTATCAATACATCGATGAAGCAATTACAGAATATCAAAGAGCTTTAGAAACTTACATTGATTCTGCTGAAATTTATTTCAAAATCGGTCAGGCTCAATATTTTAAAGGTGATTTAGAAAAAGCCATCAATTATTTGAACATGGCAACAACTAAAAACAAAAACCTTGCTAAAGCTTATTATTTATTGGCTGAAACTTACACAAAAAAGGCTCACTTCTTAGAAGCTATGTTTAACGCTAAACACGCTATCAAGTTGCAACCTTTAACAAGTTCTTCAGCTCATTATTTGTTATACAACCTTTACAAGGTTTCTTCTTTCAGAAATCCTTTGACTTGGTGGCGTAGCAAATGGCAATTATTCCAAGCTATTTTAACTCTTCCTTTTGACAAAATGGCTATCAAAAACGTTTTACGCTCTTTATCATACCTACAATTTTTGCCGGTATTAATTAAGGGATATTATCAAGTTCAAAAAAACGGCTTAGCCGGTGCAATTGATTTGTACGTTGATGCAATAGACAAAGCTCCAGGTTTTGTGCCTTTATACTGCCTATTAGGCGATATTTACAGAACAATCGGTCAATATGACGATGCAATTACTGAATACAAAATGGCTATTTGGTTAGACAGTTTGAACATTCCGGCTTATCGTCACTTATGCCAAGCATATGAAGAGCAAGGTGATTATGACAATGCGATTGATATTTATCAAAAATTAATCAGCATATTGCCTACAATGCCTGAATTCCATTCAAACTTGGCTAACTTATACTACATAAAAGGTGACATTAAAGAGGCTATTTCGCACTACCAATCTGCAATTACGCTAAACCCTAACAAAAAATGGACAAGTATTATTACTCAAACTCTTGGTTTCGTTTATCAAGAAAATAAAGGTGATTTAGATGCTGCAATTAGTGCATACCAAAGTGCGTACTTGTTAACTCCTGAAGATATGGACATTTACGTCAACTTAGGTTCAGCCTTTTATGATAAAGAAGATTTTGAAAATGCTTTGACTGTTTACAGAAGCGCTTTAGACCTTGATCCTAACAATGCAAAAATTCACTGTAACTTAGGTTTCTTGTATTGGGGCAAAGGCGACATTGATGAAGCGATTAAAGAATATGAACTTGCTATTGAAAACGATCCTATGTATGACATTGCATACAACAACTTGGGCGTAATTTACCTTGACGATTTAGGCAGAGTTCAAAAATCTATAGAATTATTCAAAAAATCAATCGAATGTAATCCAAATTATGCGCTTGCACATTTCAACTTGGCAAGAGCAATTACAATCGTTGGCGACAAAATTGAAGCCGCTAAGCTATATCAAGTTGCACAAGATATTAACAAGGTTACAAACGAAATTGATCCTCAAGATATTACAAACAAAATTAACAGCTTGTTCCAATCATAATTTTAGGCTATGAGTCAATAAACTTTTAAGTTATTAAGTTTAGTTATGGTTAAACTTATTTTTTTAGTGCTTTTTAGGCTTAAAGAAAACTCATACTCCACCTGTCTAATTCTGTTCTTTTTTAGTTGCGGTGAGGTTTTGTCCATGGTACAATTAGCATAACTAATAGGGAGAATATAATGATTCAATTTTTATTAAAACTTATGGGCGATCCTAACGAAAGAAAAGTTAAGGCAATAATGCCTATAATTGAACACATAAATGCTCTTGAGCCTGAATTCGAAAAACTTTCAGATGACGAATTAAGAGCAAAAACTCAAGAATTCAAAGAAATTTTAAAGAACAGAAGAACTTCTGACAATCCAAAAGCAGACAAAATTTTAGAAAAAGAAGCTTTGGATAAGATTTTACCGGAAGCTTTTGCGACTGTTCGTGAAGCCGGCAAACGTGTTTTAAACATGCGTCACTTCGATGTTCAGTTAATCGGTGGTTATTTCTTGCATAACGGTCATATCGCCGAAATGAGAACCGGTGAAGGTAAAACTTTGGTAGCAACTTTACCTGCATACCTAAACGCATTGACAGGCAAGGGTGTTCACGTAATCACAGTTAACGATTACTTGGCAAAACGTGACAGCGAATGGATGGGTAAAATTTACAAATTCTTAGGTTTGTCAGTTGGCGTAATCCTTTCAGGTGGACGTTCCGCAGACGATTTTGAGTTAAAACGTCAAGCTTATGCATGTGACATCACTTACGGTACAAACAACGAATTCGGTTTTGATTATTTGCGTGACAATATGGCAGGAAGCTTGGACATGCTTGTTCAAAGACCTTATAACTATGCTATCATCGATGAAGTTGACTCTATTTTAATCGACGAAGCGAGAACACCGTTAATCATCAGTGGTCGAGTTGAAAAATCAGCTGACACTTACCGTATGATGGCAAAAGTTGCTCCTCAACTTGAAAAAGTTAGAGATTACGAGGTTGATGAAAAGAACAAAAACATTATTTTAACAGAAGAAGGTATTGACAGAGCACAAGAAATTATCGGTTGCAAAGACTTGTTTGATTTGTCTGACAACTATGCGCACCACCTGTTACAAGCCTTAAAAGCAAAAGAATTATTCATCAGAGATACGGATTATGTGGTTAAAAATGGCGAAGTTTGTATAGTTGATGAATTTACAGGTCGTTTAATGGAAGGTCGTCGTTGGTCAGACGGTTTACACCAAGCAATTGAGGCTAAAGAAGGGGTTAAAATCCAAGACGAAACTCAAACTTTAGCAAGTATTACATTCCAAAACTTATTCCGATTGTATCCTAAATTATCAGGTATGACCGGTACTGCAATGACTGAAGAAGCAGAGTTTGGTAAAATTTACAACCTTGAGGTTACAACAATTCCAACAAACAAACCTGATATCAGAATTAATTATCCAGATGTAATCTATAAGACAGAAAAACAAAAATACTTGTCTGTAGTTGATGATATTATTGCTCAACACAAAAAAGGACGTCCTGTTCTTGTAGGTACAATTAGTATTGAAAAATCAGAATTGTTATCTAAATTATTAAAAGACAGAAATATTCCGCACAATGTTTTGAATGCAAAACACCACGCAAAAGAAGCATATATCATTGCCCAAGCCGGTAGAAAAGGCGCTGTTACAATCGCTACAAACATGGCAGGTCGTGGTACAGATATTCTTTTAGGTGGTAACGCAGAATATTTAGCAAAAGAAAAATTAGAAAACGAAGGTATTACACCGGAAGATGCTAATTACGAGGAAAGAAAAGACCAATTATTGGCTGAAACTCGAGAACAAACTGAACAAGAGCACAAAGAAGTTATCCGAGTTGGAGGTTTGCACGTAATCGGTACAGAAAGACATGAATCACGTCGTATCGACAACCAACTAAGAGGTCGTGCGGCTCGTCAAGGGGATCCCGGGTCTACAAGATTCTTCTTATCATTAGAAGACAACTTAATGAGAATTTTCGGTGGTGAAAAAATTATTCAACTTATGAATGCACTTAATGTTGAAGAAGATATGGCAATTGAAAACCCAATCATTACAAGACAAATTCAATCAGCACAAAAGAAAGTTGAAACTTATCACTTCGATATAAGAAAATCAGTTCTTGAATATGACGACGTTATGAACGTTCAAAGGGAAAAATTCTACGAACAAAGAAGAAAAGTACTTTCAGGTAAAAACTTATCAGAAGATATTGTTTATATGATTGAACGAGAAATCGACAGACTTTTAAGCAGCTACATTTCTCCACACATGGCGGTTGAAGAATACATTGACGAAGATTTAAACACATTAATCAAAGAACTTCACTCAATTGTTCCTCAACTTTCTTACATCACGGTAAACGATATCAAAAACTTGCAATACGCTGATATGTACGACAAAATCGTAGATTTAGCTAAACAAAAATATCGTGAACACGAACAAGAAATGGTTGATTTCTACAATGATGTAATTTCTCAATACGAAGAAAATCCTGTAAAACAAGAACCTTTTGCAGATGACAACATTGCAAGAAACGTAGAACGTGATATTATGCTACAAGTCGTTGACAACAAATGGATTGATCACTTACACAACATTGATATCTTGCGTGACGGCATCGGTTTACGTGCATACGGTCAAAAAGATCCGCTTATTGAATACAAAAAAGAGGCTTATGACCTATTTAACAAAATGATGTACGAAATTCAAGGTGAAACAGTAAAACACTTGTTCAGAACAAAATTTGGAGTTCAAATTGTACACCAAGAGCCTGTAGAAACAAGTCTTTCAAAGGCTGCAGAAGAATTTGACAGCTCTGAAGACAAGGAAGATATCGAAGTTAAACCAATTCGCAAAGGTGAAAAAATCGGAAGAAACGATCCATGCCCTTGCGGTAGCGGTAAAAAATACAAAAACTGCTGTGGCAAATAAAGATTAAAAATTTTGTGCAAAAAGGTTTGGAGTTATCTAAACCTTTTTACATACAAATATCACTTGGAGCTTTATAATGGAAAAAACTGTTGACTTGGAACTTGATAACGACGAAGAAATTTTGGCTAAAGGTGTCAAAAAAAGGGGTTATTTTATAATCTTATTGCTTATAAGTTTACTATTGCCGTTAACAGTGTGTTATTTTTGGCTGTTTATCCCACTTAAAGTTCTCCTATTTGAAAAATGTGTCATATCGTTTATTGCAATTTTAGAAATATGGTGGACAATAGAGTTTTACAATAGCTATAAATATTATCAAATATATATTACAAATAAAAGGTTCATCATAACAAAGAAAGACAAAATTGAAAAAATTTCTTTTGATGAGGTTAGAAATTTCCATTTTATACAATTTTATATTTCTAATTTATATATAAAAAACAAGTCAAAAATAACATTTGTTTGTAATGATATTTATGATGTTTATCAGACATTTACTAAATTATGCCCTCAATGGAAACCTAAAATGCCTAAATCAGAAATTATTATAGGCGTTTTACTACTAATATTAATCATTATATTTCAAATTGCATATGCACATAAAGATATTATTTTACAAAAAATAAAAAACACTGAGATTGAGAATATCACAGAAGATTCTGATGCTCAAACATACATGAATTATCTGCAATCTACAATGTATTCTAATTGGAAACCTCCAAAATTAAAACACAGCACAAAGGTTGTTACCTTTTTTGAGATTGCCCCTGACGGTACAATTTTAAACGAAAAAATATTGCAATCTTCGGGTAATAAAGAAATGGATGAGTCTGCATTATTGGCGATAAGGAAAATCAGCCCGATAAAAAAACTTCCAAAAGCGTTGTTAAAAGAAACACCTACAGTACAATTTACGTTTGATTATAACGTTTATAAGCATTAGTCCTTCAGTCAGGTATTGCCTGACCTACAAGCTTCAACATTATTCAATGATTGAATTTTAATTCTATGTCATCCTGAACTTGTTTCAGGATCTTACCAGTTTATAAACATTAAGAATTAAAGAGCAAAACTTCTGCATGACACGAGATTTAATTTTTCAATTCAACCAAATCATCTTTTCGTCAATTATATTATTTAATATTTATTTATGTCTATACAACTCAAATAACCCGTTTTTGTTGTATAATTTATAAGTACACAACACATAAAAATAAAGGAAATATATAATGTTAAGAACAGGTATTGTAGGCTTACCAAACGTAGGAAAATCAACACTTTTTAATGCTTTAACCAGCGCTAAAAATGCACAAAGTGCAAACTACCCATTTTGTACGATTGAGCCAAATGTAGGTGTTGTTGCCGTTCCCGATGAAAGACTTTACAAACTTGAACCGCTTGTTCACGCTGCAAAAGTTGTACCAACAGCAATTGAATTCGTTGACATCGCAGGTCTTGTAAAAGGTGCAAGCAAAGGTGAGGGCTTAGGAAACCAATTCTTAGCAAATATTAGAGAAACAGATGCAATTATTCAAGTTGTAAGATGCTTTGATGATCCAAATACAATCCACGTTTCAGGCAAAGTTAACCCGCTTGATGATATTGAAATTATCAACACAGAACTTGCTCTTGCTGATATGGCATCATTAGAAAAGAGAATTGCAAAAACTTCTAAAGTCGCAAATTCAGGTGACAAACAAGCAAAAATGGAAGTTAAAGTTATGCAAACACTTTATGACAAGCTTTCAGAAGCTTCATTTATCAACATTAATGACCTATTTGATGATGAAGATGAATTAAAATTCGCAAGCCAAACTCAATTAATGAGCATAAAACCTGTAATCTACGCCGCAAACGTTTCTGAAATGGACGTTGTAGAAGGCAACGAATATACAAAACAAGTTGGTGAATACGCAAAACAACACGGCGCAGAAATGGTTATAATCTCCGCAAAAATAGAAGAAGAACTTGCTGAGTTATCAAACGAAGAAGCTAAAGAATATTTAGCAGAATTAGGAATTACAAGTTCGGGTATCGAAAAAATGATTCAATCTGTATATCACTTATTGAACCTAAGAACATACATTACAGCCGGTGAAATAGAAGTAAAAGCTTGGACAATTACAGCAGGAACAAAGGCTCCTCAAGCTGCCGGTGTAATTCACACAGATTTTGAAAAAGGATTTATTAGAGCTGAAGTTATTTCATACGATGACTTTTTAGCTTGCAACGGTTCTTACGCACTTGCAAAAGAAAAAGGTGTTATGAGATTAGAGGGTAAAGATTACGTCGTACAAGACGGTGATATCATGCACTTTAGATTTGCAAACTAAGCTAAAGAGTTTTTATGTCATTGCGAGCGATAGCGAAGCAATGACACAAATAATTTTAATTACATTACTTTTAATAAGAACATAGAAGCTAATAAGAAGTAAACAGCCAAGCCTAAAACGTCAATTGCTGTTGCGATTACGGGACCTGATGCTACAGCCGGATCTATATTCAATTTTTTCATAGAAAATGGAGTTAGTGTACCAATCAATGCTGCAAGTGCCATATTAATTGCCATTGCAATACCTACAATAAATCCCAGTTCAAAATTATGTTGCCATCCCCAAGTGAATAGAGTAACTAAAACACCAAAGAAAGCACCAATCATCAAACCAATAAAACTTTCTCTTAAAATATGGCGAATCATTGAACCTGTCGTAATTTGACCTGTTGACAAACCACGAACAATAAGCGTAATACTTTGGGTACCAATATTACCCGCCAAACCTGCAAGCAATGGAATAAAGATTGCAACAATCGGCAAAGCTTTAAGCGTATGATCAAAAATATTGACTACATTAACCGCAATCAATTCACCAATCAAAGTTACAAACAACCAAGGGGTACGTGCTTTCATTGACGTAAATACGCTACCTTCAAGAATTTCATCCTCGTCAATACTACCTGTCGAAATACCTGAAGATGCATAGATTTCTTCTGTTGTTTCTTCTTCCAACGCATCTTGCGCATCGTCCCACGTAACAATCCCTCTAAGGTGGTTATACTGGTCAACTACCGGCAAAGAGTCAAATTGGTATTTCATAAATACATCTGAAATTGTATCTCTATAATCATCAATATGAAGCTTTACAATATCAGCATTCATAATGTCTTTAACCTTTGTTTTGAATGACGAAGTCAAAAGAGTTCTTAATGATAAAACACCTAACAAGTGGTCTTGAGTGTCTGTTACATAAACATAATACAAGTCAATATTATCTTCTTCGGCCCTTTCACGAATATAATCCAAAACCTCTTTTACGGTCATTTCTTGAGTTACAACCATAAACAAAGGTGTCATCATACCACCGGCTGTATCTTCATCGTAATTCATCAATTCACGAACTTCTGCAGAGAATTTTTTAGGTAAAGAATCCAAATACGCTTCCGTATCATCTTCTTCCATATCACCTAAAACGTCGGCAGCAGCATCGTGTGGTAAG
Organism: uncultured bacterium; assembly: GCA_900550295.1. Taxonomy (GTDB): domain Bacteria; phylum Cyanobacteriota; class Vampirovibrionia; order Gastranaerophilales; family Gastranaerophilaceae; genus UBA6984. The sequence continues at coordinate 7,704 of URRM01000024.1, read as the reverse complement.
TTTTGAATAATTCTTGCAGCTAAGTCTGTATCAATATCTCCCAAAATTTCAACCTGCAAGTTTGGAGGCAGATATTCAATCATCTCAGCAGCTTTGTCTTCGTCAATAAGATTGAAACATTCCAAACGTTCTTCTGGTTTTAATTCTTGAAAAATATCCGCCAAATCGGCAGCGTGAAATCCGTTCAATTCTTCAGCTAATTGAGCGGTCGTTTCATCGGCTAGGATTTCACGTATTCTGTCTACGGTTGTTTGAATATCAATCATAGTTTTATTATATCCTAAATATTTTTTTTAGTTTATAATAATTTTATTAAGAATTTTTTGAAATGAGGAATTATATGCTAAAAGATTTATACTTAAAAGAAGTTGAAAATGCTATTGATACAGCAATTAAAGCTGAAAAACTTGGTCAAATGACTGAATATACACCAGGTTCTCTAAATGTTGAAAAACCTAAAAATTCTGAATTCGGCGACTTTGCAATCAATGTTTCATCTTTGGCAAGAAACGCTAGAATTGCACCACCTCAAATTGCAAATGCAATTGTTGAAAACTTAAAAAATGATGGTTATGAAGTGTCTGTAATGGGCGGATTTATTAACTTTAAGACAGGCAAAGAACTTTTGGCAAATGCTATTGCCGAAATTTTTGCCCAAAAAGAAAATTATGGTAAACCTAAAAATATTCAAGCTGAAAAAATTAACCTTGAATACGTTTCTGCAAATCCAACAGGACCTTTCCACATTGGTCACGGTCGTTGGGCTGCAATGGGTAGCGCCTTAGCAAACCTTTTAAAATTCTACGGTCACGACGTTTACCAAGAATTTTACATCAACGATGCAGGATCTCAAATTCAAAAATTAGGTAATTCTTTAAAAATCAGAATTAAACAAGAATTGGGTGAAAACGTAGATTTTCCGACTGATGAAGTTGAAAGAAAGAATTTCTACCCTGGAGATTATTTGATTCCTGTTGCAAAAAAATTCTTGGAAGATAACAAAGATTTAGTTGAAAATGTTCAAAAAGATGTTGATAAAATTAACTTAAAGGTTCTTTGCGACTATGCAAAAGCTGAAATGGAACGCTTACAAAGAGCTTTATTAGAAAACTTTAGAGTACATTTTGACAAATTTTATTCTGAATTAACTCTTCACCAATCAGGAAAAGTTGAAGAATCTTACAAAAAATTGGAAGAAAGTGGCAAATTGTACGAAAAAGAAGGTGCAATTTGGTTCAAATCATCTGAATATGGTGATGACGAAGACAGAGTTATCAAAAAAGCAGACGGTTCAAACACATACTTAACGGCAGATATTGCATACCATAAAGACAAATTAGACAGAGGTTTTGACCGATTAATTAACATTTGGGGCGCTGACCACCATGGTTATGTAGCACGTGTTAAAGCTTCAATTGAGGCTTTAGGTTATAACCCTGACAAACTTGAAGTTCTATTAGGACAACTTGTAAACCTTGTTATAAACGGTGAACAAACAAGAATGGGCAAACGTAAAAATATGATTACGCTTGACGACTTGATTGAAGAAGTTGGCGTTGATGCAACTCGTTTCTGGATGTGTATGAGAGATATCGACAACACGCTTGATTTTGATATCGAACTTGCTAAAAAATCTACAGACGAAAATCCTGTATTTTACGTTCAATATGCACACGCAAGAGCTTGCTCTATTTTAAGAAACGCTGTTAATGACAGAAAAGACACACAAACAGGTGAAACTATTAAGGCACCTCTAACTCAAGAAGAACTAGATAATTTAATTAATAACTTTGATAAAAATTTAATTGAAAATGATATCGACAGCGCTAAAAAATTAATCTTAAAACTTGAAGAATTCAAATCTACAATTGTAAATTCAGCAAAAAACAGAACTGTTTACACTATTTGTAGATATGTTCAAGAACTTGCAAGCGAATTCCATTCATTCTACAACGCAACAAGAGTAATTACAGATGACAAACAAACAACTCTTGCTCGTTTATCACTTGTTTGGGCTGTAAAATCTGTTCTTGAACAAGGTTTAGGAATGCTTGCCGTTACAGCTCCTGAACATATGTAATATAATAATATTCATAAAAATAGAGATTTTGCTTTTATGCTTAATCTCTATTTTTTATCTATATTTGTTTGAAATTACATTGCAATTAGTTTAATTTCGCCAAGAACATCGCCGTGAAGAGTTTTAACCTCTTTATCAAACGGAATATTTGCCCAGCTAATCTTTTTCAGCATGCTTAGCATTGTAACTTCACGAGCCTTCATATCACAATCCAAGATTTTAACTAAAATACCGTCCGCTTTTTCCAAATTTACGGTAATACAAAGTCCGCCGGCTCCAACTTTTGCCACCAAATTATCCGAGCCTTGCATAATTTTGGTATCTAATCTATCTTCTCCGCCAATAATATAAGGATTTTGACGGAAAGCATCACAGATTTTTTTGTATTTTTCTGATGTAAATAGGTTCAAATAACCTTTAAGCATATTTTTTAAAGGCATTGCACAAATTGGAACACCACAACCGTCTTTTGTGATTGGATAATCCTCTTCAACTTCACAGAAATCATAAATTCTTGTTTTAATTTCTTGTTGCAAAGGATGATCCAACTGATCATAAGTATCAATATCCCAACCATTTTTTTTGCATAAAGCCAACATCATAATATGTTTACCTACACAATTGTTATGAAAAACAGTTGGTTCTTCACCATTTCGAATCAACTCTTCTTGAGCTGTTTTTGAAACAGGCTTGTGAACTCCACATCTCAATTTGCTTTCATCAACACCAATTTTGTTCAAAAGATGTTTTGCAAGCTCTACATGACACTTTTCACCTGCATGAGAAGCGCAACAAATAGCAATTTCTTCACTTGTGAAATCTAAATCATAATCAACAATTAAAGAGGCTTGAATAGGTTTTGCACAAGAACGCAAATAAAACGGATAGCCAAAAGTTTCACCAAACTCAAAGTCCGTTGAAACCACAAAGCCTAAATGCTCCTGTTCAACAAGTCCATCTCTAAAAAATTTTACTAATCTTTGCGGAATATAACTATCTGGATAATACATTAGTTTTTCTTAAACATTGATAATAACTTAGCTAATTTAGCTTTCAAAATTGTATTTTGACGTTTTAACTCTTCAATTTCAGCAACATATTTGCTGTCGTTTGCAGTAACACCTTCAGGAATAATAGCAGTATCTAAAATAAATCTTTTTCTTGCTTCATCCTTAATTGTAACCAATGATAGAGTATCTTTTTCTGTAATATAGCCTAAATCTATCATAACTTGAGCAATTTTTGCTTTTTGTCCTGCAGCTACAAGTTCTTTTTGTTTACGGATTGTCATTTCAAGTTGGTCAACATTGATTTTACCAACACGTTTGAAATATTCACCTGTTCTAAATCTACCTGACATAAATCCAGCCATTGCAGTAATTTTTACAGGAACAGGAGCTTTAATCATATCAGCATCAATTGCAGCCATGAAAAGTTTACAAACTTCTTCAAGAGTCCAAAAACGGTTTAGAGCAATTTCCATAATAGAAAGACCGTCATCTAAATCTTCCAAAAACAAATACATATTTGGTTCAAAACCTTTTTTACGTTCTTCTAATTCAGATTTACCAACATAAGATAAAACTGGAACGTACAAGTGTAAAAGGTCTGACTCTTTTCTGTTAATGAAGTCTTCAGACAACATTGACTGTAAATCTTCGTACAAATGTAAGAAGATTACTTGCTTAATCCAAAGAGGAAACTCTTTTAATTTTTCTATAAAATTGTTTAATAAATTTTTCTTCAAAATACTCTCCATTAAGTATTCATTTTTATCCATTATATACTATAATGTAAATAAAGGCAAGTTAAATTTGTAAAACAAAAAGGAAGAAAATGAGCGTAGACGGCTTTTCAATGTCAAGTTTGGGTTTACCCAAAGATATAACCTCAGCACAAATGGCTGCAAGCACTGAACAAGCAGTACTTAATGCCGGTGAAAAGGTTGTAGGGAAAATCGATAAAGTCCTAAACAAAAGAATTGATAACAACACTGATGAAGAAAAAGAAAAAAATCAGTTCTTTGAAGACGGTTTTCAAAAAGATGAAGAAGATGAAGACGAAGAAAATGAAGAAAACGCTCAACCTCAGTCATTTTTAAATACAGACGAAGAGTTTAAAGACGGAATTGAAAAGAAAAAAAGAAAATACAAAGCTCCTGTTATTAAAGATCCTGAAAACATTACCATACGTTTTAACAACGACTTGAATAATATAGAATTATATAATATAGTAACTAATAAAACCGTAGAATCTATTCAAACGGAAGAATTTGTTAGCATGGTTAACAAATTGGACTACAATTCAGGAATATTATTAAACAAGAATATATAGATATTACACACATTTAGAGGTTTTTTATGAATCCATATTTAAAAACTTATCAAAGAAACGAAGTAGAAACAGCATCACCAGAAAAAATTCTGATTTTACTATACGATGGAGCCATTCAGTTTTTAAACAAAGCCAAAATTGCAATGCAGAATAATAATGTTCTGGAAATTCACAACAACATCATAGGTTGCGAAGAAATTATTGAAGAATTTATCAACACAGTTGATGAAGAAAAAGGCGGCGATTTTGCTATTCGTATAAAAGCCTTATATCAATACTTCTACAATACATTGGTTATGGCTAACATAAAAAAAGATGAATCTAAAATTGATGAAGTATTAAAACATCTGATTGAATTACGTGCAACTTGGAAACAAGCTATTGCTATTGCCAATAGTCAAAAAACACCTGTAGTATCAACTTCTGACTATGAAGGTTAACGATGACAAAACAATTTGACCATTTAAAAATTTTATACAAACAAATTCTTGCAATTTCAGTCGAAATAAAAAAACTGATTGAAAGAGATAATTATGACGAGGCTTTATCGAGAGAAGCTCATAAAACTCAATTAATAGAAAAAGTTAATTTCGTAAAAAACAGTTTTAAAATGACAGATTTTGAATCATCTACATTGAAGAAAATTATTGAAGATATTCAAAAACAAGAAAATGAAAATCTGGCTAAGCTTAAAGAATTAAAAGCAGATGTTGCATTAAAACTTAAATCGCTAAATGCCAAAAACAAAATTGCAAACAAATATGCAGGAAACATTGAACCACAAGAAGGTTCTATACTTGATTTTAGCGAGTAATTTTAAAGATATGGATATTCAAAAAAACAATAAAGCAAAAAAACTGGCCACTACAATTTCTATTTTTTCAAATTGTATGCTCATTGCGATGAAAATTATTGCCGGTGTAATTTCCGGCAGTATCGGTATTATATCAGAAGCAATTCACTCGTTTTCAGATTTACTTGCCTCTTTCATTGCATATATTTCGGTTATAAAATCTGCTCAACCTGCAGATGAGGACCATTCTTACGGTCACGGGAAATATGAGGATTTGTCGGGATTTATTGAAGGTTGGCTAATCATTTTTGCAGCACTTTACATTGCATACGAGGCTGTTAAAAAGATTGTTTTTCACGCAAATGCAGAAATTAGCGTTGATTTAGGTATCTATGTAATGGCTATTTCTGCTATCATAAACTGTTTTATAAGCTGGTATTTATTCCATGTTGCAAAGAAAACAGGTTCAATAGCTGTTTACGCCGATGCAGAACATCTTAGAACAGACATTCTTTCATCTGCGGGTGTTTGCTTTGGTTTAATTTTAATAAAAATAACTAATATCCACATTTTAGACCCAATCATTGCACTTGTTGTTGCAACAATCATTTTAGTTGCTGGGCTAAGAATCTGTAACCAAGCAAAAAACAACCTTGTTGATAAATCCTTGAGTGAAGAGGAAGTCGAAAAAATTGAAGAAATCATCGATAGCTTCATCGACGGTTCTGATTTAATTGCAATAAAGCACCTTAGAACAAGAAAATCAGGCATTAAGAAAAATATTGAGCTTGTAATTATTGCAAACAAAAATCTGACAATCGAAAATAGCCACAAGCTTTGTGACAAAATTGAACACAGACTTAGCGAAACAATCGGAAATACTGAAGTTTCTATCCACTTGGAACCAAATTACGAACAAGTTATTGCATAATCACAAGGCTTGAAAAACACTAAAAAATACGTTAAACTGAATATTATTATTTGACGAGGTTTTATAATGAAGAAAATTTTTAATATAACAAAACAAGCATTTACATTGGCAGAAGTACTTATGGTAATGGGTATTTTGGGAGTAGTTGCAGCTCTAACAATTCCAAACTTGCAAAGTAATATAGAAGACCAACAAATTGTGGCTAAAGTTCAAACTATGTATGCTGATATTGACCAAGCATACAAGGTTGCGCTAAAAAAGTATGATGATAATTGGGAAGATTCCTCTTATGCACCACGGGTTTTAGAATATATGAATACAAAGAGTATTTGTGATAATAATAATGCCTCATCATGTTTTGCAAGTATAATACACTTATATGATGATTCTAGCGAGGATTTTCCTTTTGAACCAGAAAACATAAGTGCAATATTTAATGATGGTTCTTCTATATACTTCAGAACAAACGAAAAAGATGCTCTTTTTGATATAGATGGCAAAGATAAAGGCTATAATACTCTTGGCATTGATATTTTCTTCATTAGCTTTGGTGAAAATGGCTTAAGACTTGATACAGAAACTAATTTTTCATCTGTAGGTAATTATACATCTTGGATTATAAAATTTAACAATGTTGACTATTTGCATTGCAGTACATTAAAAGCTAACGGCAATACAACTTGTAAATAATGACATTAAAATTGAAATATACACATGATGTCATGTTACTCCGTCGACATCCTAAATAATTCGTATCAAACATTAAATAAAAAGCCGTTTATTTCGAAATGGCATGAAAATTTGTATATAGGACTCTGCCGAGCAAACGATTGATAATCGTTTGCGAGAGGGGAAATAAGGACTGAACAAAGTTCAGTATTTTTTCAATTCTAAATATGCAAAAAAAAACCACCCAAAGGTGGTTAAAAATTTGTATATAGGGAAGGAAATAAGGAAATTTATTTTAAAATTTGTTTATGCAGCAGTGATGAATAAATATTCTTTTTTATCGTCTTCTTTTTTAGAGTAATCGATTACATCACCGTTGTAGAAAGGATTTGAGCCTTCTTTATCTTTGTTTGCAGAAGCAATTGAAATTACATCAGCTGTTTTTGAAGATTTTGTTGATTCAGCTGCTTTTGTTTTTAAGAATTTAATTGCTGTTGCTAAGTTGTTGTTTAAAGTAACTTGTAAGCCTGCACCAGACATTGCAACTTGTCTTGCAGTCATAGCATCGATTTGACCGTTGTATAAATCAACATCAACACCTTTAACTTGATTAGCAGAAGATCTTGCTTCAGCGTTAGCTAAGATGTTTCTTGTTGCTGATTTTAAAGTTTGAGCATCAATTCCTTGATAATATTGTTGAACATAAGATACATTTAAAGCCATATTCCACATTTCCCTTACTACTAATTTGTTTTCCCTTACATTTTATATATCGGCAGATTCACATGGAAACTTTAGGCTTTTGGGTTATGTTGTTACATTTGTTTACAATTATTTTTAGAGTTTGTACAATGCACTCTATATAAGGATTTCAGGCTTTATATTATTAACTTTAAG
>URRM01000023.1 GCA_900550295.1 uncultured bacterium | reverse complement strand
ACTTCGGCACTTTTTATTATATTTTTTTGATTATTAAGCTAAACCGTTTGCTGCTGCCATAAAGTCTTTGTTATAGAAATTTAAAGAACTGTTACCTGTGAAACTTGGAGTTGTAGTTGAAGCGAATGGATTAGTTTTACCATATACGCTTTGAGCAGTTTGTGATTTTAATTGAGGAGTTTGAGCTTGAGTCATTGTAGCTGTTGAAGTACCAGAAGCTACAGAAGCTAAACTGTTATATGCAATTTTTGAATCGTCATTAGTAACGCCTTCTTCGTTTAATCTTTGAGAAGCAACACCAACAACTTGGTTTAATACTTGACCGTTAACTTGAGCTGCTTGAGCCAATTGTTTTGCTTGTTTTTCTTGTGCTAAAACTAATTCATCTTTACCAACGATTTTTTCAGCACCGCTTTTTGCAAGTTTGCTACCTAATGTACCACCGATTAATGAACAGATTGTACCGATTGCTGCACCTGCAACTGCACCGATAGCAGTACCAGCACCTGGGATAATTGAACCGATTGCTGCACCTACTTTAGTACCGATTGCTGCACCTGCAACCCAACCGCCAACTGAAGCAACTGTCTTAACTGCTGATTTACCAACTTGTTTCATACCGGCTTTTACACCTAATTGTTTGAATGTTGGATATACGTTTGTAATTGTTTCAGTAGCACCTTCAAGAGCTAACATCATTGGACCGCCGTTTGATTTAAATGTGTTCCAACAAGCGCTTCCAACTTTACTACCTGCAGCTGCTGTATTGATTGCTGCTGATGCTTTATTTATACCGAAGAAGTTTTTAACCTTGCCCCAGAAACCTGTTGCTGTAGTTGCTGCTTCTTTTGCTGCTGCTGCATTAGCTTTGCATAATAATTGGTTTGCAGTTGTATATGCATGAGTTGAACCGGTTTGACCTAAAGTTTCAGCTGCGATTTTAGCTTGTTGGAATAAACCTTGAGTTGATTTAGACATTTTAGCTAAATTTTCTGCTGAAGGAATAGCTGATAACAATTCAGCTGATGAAGTTGCATTTGCAACTGCGCTAACACCTTTTGTAAAAGTATCTTGAGTTTTGTATAAGTTTGATAATTGTCTAGCTGCTTCTGTTTGAGCTTTTAAAGCACCTGCATAATTACCTTTGTTGCTTTTTAACCATGAAAGACCTTGTACAGCCAAGTTACCTGTTGCACCTGCCATTAAATCAGAAGTACTGATAACCGGTTGATGAGAAATTACAACACCTGTAGCATATTTTGCTAAGTTTTCAATATCTTTTGGTGAATAATATGTATTACCTGTAAAATTAACATTTACGTTGTTAGTCATTTTAAATCAATCCTCTTTAAAATCTCTCGTACTTATATAAAGTTTTTTTTTCTCAAATAATTGCCTTTTTTAAAGAATAATTATTAACTTTTGTTAACAACGTGTAAAAAGGGCGGAAATCGAAGATTTCCGCCCTTAAAAAGTTCAAATATTTTAGATTATTTTGAGCATTTTTTGATACATTTTTTAATTTCCGTAATCATTGCATGCTCAAATTTTTCGCATTCAGCTTGAGTTTTTGCTTCAAAACGAAGTGTAAACACAGGTTCTGTATTACTTTGACGAATTAGTGCAAAACCGCCGTCAAACACAACTCTCATACCATCAAGAGTGATAATATCTTTAATTTCAGAACCGAACAAGTCTTTGTTCGCATTAACTTGTTCCTTCAACATTTCCAATGCCGGCTTTTTCAATTCATTTGGGCATTCCAAACGTGTTTCTTGTGAAGTATAAACTTCATCAAAAGGTTTCAACAAATCTTCAATTTTGAAACTTGGATTTTTCTTACGATTTTTAGCAAGAATTTCAATAATTCTGCAACCTGCATAAACAGCATCATCAAAACCGTAATATTTATCTTTAAAGAAGGTATGACCACTCATTTCACCGCCCAATAAAGCGTTAGTTTCTTTCATTTTTGCCTTAATATAACCATGACCTGTCTTACACATAATTGCTTCACCGCCGGCTTTGTTGATTGTATCAAACAGAACTTGTGAACATTTAACTTCAGATACAACAACCGGTTTTACACCAGATTCTTTGAATCTGTCAATTAAATCCATAGCATAAATTAATAACAATTTATCACCGGTCATTGAGCGACCTTGTGAGTCAATTACACCGATTCTATCGCTATCACCGTCAAAAGCAATACCAATATCAGCATCATTATCGACTACAGCTTTTTTAATATCTTTTAAAGTCTTGTCATCGCTTGGGTTTGGGTGGTGGTTCGGAAATCTTCCATCAGGACTTGAATATAATTCAATCACGTTACAGCCGATTGAGCGATATAGAGCAGGAGCAATAATACCGCCAGTTCCGTTTGCACTGTCAACAACAACTTTAATACCTTCGCCAATTCTACCGAAGTTCAATTTCATAACTTCAATATAATCAGGAATTAAATCATATTCTTTTGTTTCACCAAATGTATGTGATAACAATGATTCTTTAGAGATACCTTCTACCAATTTTAGTAATTCTTGAATAGGTTTTTCGTCTAACAATTGACCGTGATAAGTCATTTTAAGACCGTTGTATTGACTTGGATTGTGACTTGCCGTAACAATTAAAGCACCATCAATTTCATGCCCGTCAGTAACGTTATCGTTAACGCCAACAACATCTGAATAGTAACCGATTGGAGTTGGAGCCAAGCCTAAATCTACAACATTTGCACCTGCAGAAGTTAAACCTTGAACTAAGGCTTTTGCTAAGGCAGGAGAATGAGTTCTTGCATCACGGCAAACAGTTAGCCATAAATCTTTTGGTTCTCTTTCTGCCAATTTAGCAACATATCTAACATAGGCTTTACCGACAAAGAAGTATAATTCTTCTGTTACGTCTTGTCCATAAATTCCTCTAATATCATTTTTTCCAAATGCGTTATCCCATTTTGTTAACATTTAATTATTTCTCCTTTTTTTAATATAATATTATCATAAATAACATTGTTGTCATGGGATATGAAAGAATTTTTATCTAAATTAGCTAATAAACAAAACTTTGCAGGAGTATTATTCATACTTCCGTCGTTGTTTGGCACAATTGTGTTCATTATCATTCCAATTGTATGTTCTTTTGGCTTAAGTTTTGCAAAATGGGATTTATTAAATCCTATCCAATTTGTAGGTCTTGAAAATTACAAAGTTGTATTAACAGAGCCTGTATTTGTAAAAATCATTATAAACACTTTTGTTTATGCAATCTCAACCTCTGTTTTCGGCGTAATAATTCCGTTGATACTGGCTTGTATAATTAACAATAAGATAAAAGGGGCAGACTTTTTCAAAACTGCCTACTTTTTACCGTTTGTTACACCTATGATTGTAATTGGTATTATTTGGGAATGGATTTTTGATCCTAATATTGGTTGCTTAAATCATTTATTACACTTGCATATAAACTGGCTTTATGACACAAACTTTGCAATGCCTGCTCTTATTATCGTTTCGGTATGGAAACTTATCGGTTACAATATGATATTATTCTTAACCGGTTTGAGTACAATAAACCAAGAATTGTTAGAGGCTTCTAAAATAGACGGAGCAAACGCATATAATACGTTCAAGCATGTAACGATTCCTCTATTATCACCAACTATATTTTTTGTAACCATAATTACTGCAATTACTTCATTCCAAGTATTTGACTTAATTTACGTTATGACTCAAGGCGGACCTTTAGACAGTACTAATGTTCTTGTATACGCTATTTATAAAAATGCATTTGAATATTTTAACGTAGGCAAAGCAAGCGCACTTGCTTATGTAATATTTGCTATAATATTTGTATTAACATTGGTTCAATGGAAATTAAAAAATAAACTTGTATATTTGGAGAAAGACTAATGAAAAAGATATTTTTAATTTTAGGTATTTTAATATTTGGTAACTTCGCTTTTGCCGGTGAAGTTGTAATCTTGCACACAAGCGACACCCACGGCAAAATTTCACCAATTGAATACAAGGGACGTAAAAATGTGGCCGGAATTTCAAGACGTAGCTCATATATTGAACAAATACGTACAGAAAACAAAAATGTCTTACTTCTTGATAGCGGGGATGTTTTTCAAGGCTCGCTTTATTACAGACACGATTACGGAAAACTTAATGCAAAGCTATTAAGATACTTAAACTATGATGCAATTGCGTTAGGTAACCACGAATTTGACAACGGCGTAAAAGTTTTAAGACGTAACGTCAAAACTTCAAAAACTCAGTTTTTATCTGCCAATGTTCATTTTAACGACAGATACTTAAAAAAAGCTGTGAAACCTTACATAACAAAAAAATTTGACGGAGAAAAATATTTAATAATCGGAGTTACAACATCAGACCTTGCAAACCTTTCTGACACAAGTTATGCAAAAGTAACCGATGCAACAGAAGAAATTAAGAAAATTATAAAAACTGTTAAATACGACCACTTAATTATACTTTCTCATTGCGGGCTTGATGAAGATAGAAAAATTGCCAAAGAAGTGCCGGAAATAGATTTAATCGTAGGCGGTCACAATCACTTTTTCTTTGAAACACCAACATACGCCGGAAAAACTCCAATTGTTCAAGACGGTGAATTTGGTATAAGAGTCGGAATTTTAGACTTTGATAAAAAATTAAAACACTATGTACACACAAACATAACACCTGATTTTAAAACTAACAACAAAATCGACAAGATTATTGCGCAAACAGATAAACGCATTGCACATTCAACAAAAAAAGTGATTGTAAAAACTAACGTTACTCTACTTGGCGACCAATATATAATTGAACATAATCAAACAAATTTGGGAAAATTAGTGCTTTTATCTATGACAAAAGCGTTTCCAAATTATGACGTTGTTATGACTAATTCAGGCTCAATCAGAGTTAACAGAAACATTAAAAATCAAATTACATATGGCGATGTTTTAGAAATTTTACCGTTTGAAAACAAAGTGGTTTTGGTTGAATTACAAGGTAAATATTTAAAAGAAGCATTACAAAAAGGTCAAACTACAACAAGAAGATATCTTCAATATCACTTAAATATTGATAAAATTGATGACGACAAAGTTTATAAAGTTATTACAAATGAATACATTGCAAGCGGAAAAGACGGCTATGCCCCATTCCTACACGGTAATATCGTAAAAGTATCCGCTAAATCTCAAATCAAATTGTTCTGCGATTTATTGCAAAATCTAAAAACAATCACAAACGATAATATTAAGTTTTAGCAATGTCTTTGTCTTTCAGTATTTTTATAATATAATTAACTCGTAATTAATAATTAACGGGTAGTTGAAGTGGAAAAAGAAAAATATCATTTTATCGCCATTGGCGGGATTGGGATGAGTGGACTTGCAAAATACTTGTTACAAGAAGGTTTTGAAGTTTCAGGCTCTGATATTAACGATAGCAAATATATTGATGAAATTAGAAATTTAGGCGCAAAAGTTTACATTGGACACGACAAAAAAAATGTTCCTGAAAAATGTATTGTTGTTGCAAGTTCTGCAATTAGAGAAAGTAATCCAGAAATTCAAAAAGCAAAAGAACTTGGATTACCAATTTTACACCGCTCTGATGTATTAAAAACACTTTCGGAACGTTCAAAATGCTTTATAGGTTATGCCGGAACCCACGGTAAAACAACAACAAGCGGACTTTCATCATACGTTATGGAAAAAGCCGGCTTAGAACCATCTTACGTTGTTGGCGGTATTATTCCCGAACTACACACTAACGCTAATTACAAAACAGACAAATATTTTATCGCTGAACTTGACGAAAGTGACGGCACAATTGTTAAATATAACCCTCAAATTTTAGTTATTAACAACTTGGAAGCTGACCATTTAGACTTCTATAAAAAAGGTTTAGACTCTTTAGTTGAAACCTTTGAACAGCTTTTATCAAAATTTGATGGTTCACAAAAAGTTTTAATCAACAACGATTCGGCAGGAAACTTGAAACTTAAAGGATATAATTTTATAACTTATGGGTTAAATGATGCGGATTATGTTGCGAAGAACATTGATTTAACACCTACTGGAAGCACATTTGATGTTTACCATAAAGGTGAAAAGTTAACCTCTATGCGCATAAAATTATTGGGCAAACACAATGTTTCAAACGCTTTAGGTGTTCTTGCAAGCTTACACCAAGCAGGAGTTGATTTAGAAAAAGTCGTTGAACATTTTGCAACCTTTACAGGTATGGGCAGACGTTTTCAACACGTTGGAGATGTTAACGGAGCAGTAATTTACGATGATTACGCTCATCACCCTACAGAAATTAAAGCTACTCTTTCGGCTTTAACAGAATTTCCTGACAAACACGTTATTGCAGTGTTCCAACCTCATAGATACACTCGCTTAAAATCTTTATGGAATGATTTTGTAGATGCGTTTGAAAATGTTCCGCACGTTGTTGTTACAGACATTTACGCAGCCTCTGAAGATCCGATTGAAGGAATTACATCAGAAAACTTTATTAAAGATTTGAAAAAACATTGTCAAAATAGTGAATATATTTCAGGTTCAATGAAAGAAGTTGCAGAAAAAATTTATCCTCAACTAAAAAAAGACGATATTCTTGTAGGTTTAGGCGCAGGAACAATCACAGAACTTGGCAAAGAACTTTTAAAATTAAATGAAGGAAAATAGAATGAGTGTTGAAATTAGAGAAAATTTTGATGCTAAAAATTTAACTTCATTCAAAGTAAGCGGTTCTATTGAACGTGCTTATTTTCCCAAAAATATAGAAGAGTTAACAGAAGTTCTGAAAACAACAGAAAATCCAATAGTTTTGGGTAACTGTTCGAATGTTTTGCTATCATCATCAGGAATAAAAGGTGATGTAATCTTCACTAAAAAATGTTCTGCAATAGAAATTAATGGCAGAAAAGTTTACGCCGAATGCGGGCTGAAAGGTCCTATGGCTTCTAATGAAGTTTTAAAACATTCTCTTAGCGGTTTTGAATTTATGATAGGTTTCCCTGGATCAATCGGTGGCGAAGTTTACATGAATGCTTCAGCTAAAGAACAAGCCATTAGTGATTGTTTAACAAGTGCACAAGTTTTTGACTTGGATTCAAAAAAAGCTATAACACTTTCAAAAAATGAATTAGAATTTGGCTACAGAAGTTCAATTTGTCAAAGAAAAAATTACATTGTACTTTCTGCAGAATTTGAATTGGAAGAAAAAAACAAAGATGAAATAAAAAAAAGAATGGATTTTAACCTAAATTTCAGAAAAAATCATCAACCTTCATTAACACTACCAAACTGCGGAAGTGTGTTTAAAAATCCGGAGGGTGATTCTGCCGGAAGACTCTTAGACAGCATTGGAGCAAAAGATTTAACTGTTGGTGGTGCAAAAGTTTGGGAAAATCACGCAAATTTTATTATAAATTATAACAACGCAACATCAGAAGATATTCTAAATTTGATGTTATTGATGTACAATAAAGTTAAAGAAAAATATGAAATAAAATTAAATCCCGAAGTTGTTTATTTGGGAAATAAATCGGAAATCGAGGAAAAAATATGGAAAACATTAAAGCAAAAATAGCTAAAAACGCTCGAATTGGTGTGCTTTGCGGTGGAATGTCTTCTGAAAAAGATGTTTCTCTTCGCTCAGGCAAAAACTGCTTTGAAGCATTAAAAAGATTAGGCTACAACAACGCAGAATTAGTAGTTGTAGATGAAAATATCTCAGAAACACTTAAAGAAAAGAAAATTGAATACGCATATATTGCACTTCACGGAAAATACGGCGAAGACGGCTGTATTCAAGGTTTATTAGAAATTTTAAAAATTCCATATACAGGTTGCGGTGTAATGGCATCTTCAATTTGTATGAACAAAGAATACACAAAACGTATTTTATCAACTTGTCCTGAAATTCCACTTGTAAAATCTGCTTTCGTTCAAAAAGGCGACAATTTACAAGAAAAAGTTTATGGATTGAAATATCCGTTAATAACAAAACCTGTTTGCGAAGGTTCAAGTTTTGGTATGACAAAGGTTAACGAACCGGCTGAACTTGAAAAAGCTTACGAAGAAGCTGTAAAATTCAACAGTGACGTACTTATTGAAGAATTTATTGATGGTTTTTTCGTTACTGTTGGAGTTTTAGAAAATGAAGGTAAAACTTTTGCCACTGAAATTCTTGAAATCCGTCCTAAGACTGAATGGTACGATTTTGAAGCAAAATACACTCAAGGTATGTCAGAATTCATTCTACCTGCAAACTTAGACGAAAAAACAACAAATATGATTAAAGATGTTGCTGTTCAAGCTCACTTAACTGCAGGTTGTAGCGGAGTTTCAAGAGTTGACTTTATGATTATGGACAACAAACCATACTTCTTGGAAATCAACACAAGTCCCGGAATGACAGATGTTAGCGACTTACCGGCACAAGCAAAAGCTATGGGTATTGATTACGACAATTTAGTATTACTTATTTTAAACAGCGCAGGATTAAATAAATAATAATGGCTAATGAAGAAAACGAGTTGGAAGAGGAATTTAATCCTGAACACATAAAAACTCGTATAAAACGTAATAAACAAGAACGACATGTCCGCAAAACAAACATGTGGATGCGTCGTTTGAGAATGCTTTTACGCTTTTTATTCATTTTGTCACTTATGCTATTATGCTTTAAATTAATCAGAATGCGTCAATGGTATATGTCACCAAAAGCATTCGACTCTGCAGATAGCCCATATCTGGAAATTACAAATAACAAAATTGTACCAACATACTACATTATTGCAGCACTTAGAAAATCAGAAGTGCCTAAAGTACCGATATATATGTACAATACAGATGAAATTGAAGAAAACCTAAAATCACTTCCACCTGTTGAAAACGTATATATTCGTAGATTTTGGTTCCCTGCAAGACTGCAAATTATTATTCAAGAAGACATACCTTCTATAACAATTGCACCGGATGAAAAAGTTGAACCGATAGCATTCTTCACAAAAACCGGAAAACTTATCGGACGTGATTTTTTGCCATTAGATAAATCATTTAAGACAATTAAAGTTTTAACTTACGGTACAAAAGGTGATGACTACAGACATTGGAATACTCAAAAAATAGAACAAATAGAAAAGTTAGCTAAAACAGTTATTTCAGGAACAAAAGTTCCTTTGGAATATATTGATTTAGGAACTCCGAATGACGTTTATATTCAATTAAAGGATATAAGAATTCGTCTTGGAGAACTTGATGATACTGCGACAGAAAGGGTTAAAAGATTACCTTCAATTATGCCACAGGTTCAAACTTTGGATAAAAAAATCAAATATATTGATTTAAGATGGAAAGACACAAACTACATTAAGCTAGATGAATAGTAAGGACGGTGGGAAATTATGAACATTAAACTAGCACAAATCAGATACAGAAACGCAAATTTTGAATACAATTACAAAAATATAATTAAAAATTTTGATGACAAATCCGATTTGATGATTTATCCTGATTTTGAAGCAAATACTTCTATGAATTTTGATAGCAATTATCAAAAACAAAAAGAAGAATTTTTCGCTAAACTTTGCAAAGATTTTTCTAAAAACACAGTACTTATCGGCAAAATATTAATCAAAGAAGGTAAAAAGTACGATTTAACAGACGGTTTCTTTGATTGTTTCGGTAAAAAAGTTTATGTATCGAAAGAATACAAAGACAACATAAAATGTGACTTATACATATTAGTTAAAAACAGTTACTACGCAATGAAGTCACATAAAGAATTTATTGAAAATACTGTTACATCAACTGATTTTATTTACGCAAACTCAATTATGCTAAACGATGAAGAAGTTTATGCTGGTCAAAGTTTTGCTAAAAACTCTAAAAACGAACTAGTATTAGATTTACCGCTTTTAGAAGAAAAAGTTGTTGAAGTTGATTTTTCAAACAAAATTAACCGCAAAGAAATGGTTCAAGAAGAAGAAATTTACAACGTAACAACATATGCAATCAAAGAATACTGCGACATTTGCGGATTCAAACAAGTTGTTTTAGGACTTTCAGGCGGTATAGATTCAGCACTTGTTGCAACTCTTGCAACAAAAGCTTTAGGCGCTGAAAACGTAAAAACAATTATGCTTCCAAGTAAATATTCCTCAACAGGAAGTATTACAGATGCTGAAAAATTAGCTAAAACATTAGGAATTGATAACGGTACAGTTTCAATCAAACCTTTATTTGATAACTTTATGGAAAATGTTGCAAAAGAAAGTAAAATGGATTTAGCGGAAGAAAACTTACAATCACGTCTTAGAGGTGTAATTTTAATGTTCTTCTCTAACCGTGAAAACAGACTTCTTTTATCAACAGGAAATAAGTCTGAAGTAGCTTGTGGTTACGGCACATTGTACGGTGATATGTGCGGAGGTTTCAATCCAATCGCAGATTTAACTAAAACAAACGTTTATAAATTATCAAACTGGATTAACAGAAATGGTGAAATAATTCCACAAGAAATTATTGACAAAGCACCATCTGCCGAACTTCGACCTAACCAAAAAGACCAAGATTCACTTCCTGAATATGCAATTTTAGACGAAATTATTGAAAATTACATCGAAAATCAAATGTCATATGAAGATTTAATTTCAAAATATGATAAACAAACTGTAGACAAAACTTTAAAATTAATTTATAGAGCTCAATTCAAACGTAATCAAGGCTGTATGGGCGTAAGATTAACAGAAAACGCATTCTGTGCAAACGTTAAATTACCTGTTCTACAAAAGTGTTATTAAATATATTGTAAAAATATAGTGTGAATTAATTGTATTTTTAGCAATAAAGTATTACAATTATCACAAATAAGAAAGACAAAAGGGATATCTCAAATATGAAAATACACATGCAAGTACTAATTGCAGTCGGACTAGGGCTTAAAAGAAATTGGCATATATTCTTCGGGATTATTGCCGGTATTATTGTTGGCTTTTTCCTACACGGACACGAACATTCAACCATTTTTAACGTGCTAACATTTATTGGACAAGCATTCATTAGATTAATTCAAATGGTTGTAATTCCACTTGTTGTTTCAGCTGTAATTATTGGTATTGCAAGTATTGGAGATAATAAACAACTGGGCAAATTCGGTAAAAAAATGATTCTTTATTACGGAATAATTACCGTTGCTGCAGTTTTAATTGGTTTAACCCTTGCGCTTACAGTAAAACCGGGGTTAGGTGCAACTCAATACATTGACACTGAGTCTGCTGTTGAAATTCAACAACAAGTTGCGGCAACAATAGATAACCAAAAGAGCAATATTTTGAACATATTACTTGATTTTATGCCTAGAAATCCAATATCATCGTTGGCAACAGGCGATATGGTTCCAATTTTAATCTTCGTATTAATTTTCGCAATCGCATTATCTAAAATCGGTGAAGTCAGCAGACCTGTTACTTCCTTCTTTGAATCCGTCTTTGCTGCGACAATGAAGGTTACGGACTGGATTATGTATCTTGCTGCTCCGGGGGTATTTGCCCTAACAGCAACCTCTATATCTTCATTTGGTATTGATGTATTTTCAAGTATTTCAAAATATTTGTTTGTAATTTTTACGGGTTTAGCTATTCAATTATGCGTTGTATACCCTCTATTTTTACACGCAGTTTCGAAAGTTCCGGTATTAAAATTGTATGCGGCAATGACAGAAGCTATGATGGTTGCATTCGGTACCGCAAGTTCTTCTGCAACATTACCTTTAACAATTGCGTGTTGTGAAAAACGAGGAATTTCACACAAAATTTCAAGCTTTGTATTACCTTTAGGTGCAACTCTTAATATGGACGGTACAGCACTTGCACAAACCGTTGCTGTTATCTTCTTAGCTCAAGCTTATGGAGTAACATTAACTCCGTTCTTATTAATTCAAATTTGTATTTTAACAATTATTGCATCAAGCACATGCGCAGGCATACCGGGAACCGGTTTAATTACTATCGTTTTAGTTCTTAACGGTATGGGATTGACTCCTGAACAATTAATCGCTGGCTTTGCATTATTATTCACAATTGATAGATTAACAGAAATGGCCAGAACTATGATTAACGTAACTTCTGATGCAGTTGTTGCTGCTGCCATTGCTGATAATGAAAATGAAATTAATTATGACCTGTTAAACAATCCGGGTGCTTATAATGAAATCATCTAATCGTGAATTGGGTAACCATGGTGAAGATTTGGCGTGCAAATTTTTAGAGAAAAACGGTTACAAAATTATTGAAAGAAACAAAAGTTTTTCAAAATTTTGTGAAATAGATATTATTGCTCAAATTAAAAATACGCTTGTATTTGTTGAGGTAAAAACCAGAAAAACTAATTCATTTGGTTCCCCCCTTGAAGCAATTACAAAAACAAAATACAGCCATATCAGACAAGGAGCTTTAACTTACTTGGGCGAAAACTCAAAGAAATTTTCAAATTTTCGCATTGATGCAATTGGCATAACTCTTGAACCAAAAGTTGAAATAAAACATCTACAAAACATATAAGAGCTTCCGTGATTTATTTGTTCAACCATGAAATTACTCACACGACACCCTATCGAAAAACCGCAAGTGAAGAATAACATTATAGTTATTTTTTAAATTTAATGTCATGCTGTATTTATTTCAGTATGTCTTATCTTGTAAGTAAAAAAAAATATTAAGAATGTTACAATAACACTAAATTTTGAAATTTGGCTCTGTAAAAAACGTTTATATAATTACGGATGTTAATTAATGAGATAGGTATTTTGTAGATGAATATACAAAATTTGTTAAATATAAATTTTTCAGGCAATATTGAAGACAAAAAAGGCACTGACAGAAGACCTTATTTAGCGCCTCAAAAACCAGATACTTTTGAACGTACAACTGCGCCAAAAACAGAACCTAAAAAAGATACTGTTTTAAATAAAATTGCAAAAATGTACAGCAATGTTGTACCAATGGAACTTGATTCAGAAAGTACAAAAATTATAGAAGACGATAAACTTGATAAAGATAAAATTAAGTCTTTATCTAAAGATATGATGACAAGTAAGACTGAAACTTTGACTTTGGAAAGAGCGGCTTATGATGGAAAAAACAATTATATTCTAAGCACCACAAGCAGTGACGATAGCGAAAACATCAAGCTTTTAGATAAAGATTTGAATGTTTTAGAACAAGAAACAATTCACATAAAATATGATTCGGATGATAATCCTGTTTCTAAAAAGGTTATGACAACTGATTTTAGAACAAACACCTTCAATGAAACAAAATTTGAATACACACAGGAAGGTTATCCCGTTATGTCAGAAGCTGTAAAGATTAAACGTGATGCACAAAACAGATTAATAAGAAAAGAAACCTATGAAAAATCTGACATCGAAGGTATGTATAACGTTAAATATGAATTTCCAAACGGAAAAACAAGACAGCTTTCTAAAGCAACAAAAGACAAAAATACAGGTGCAGTCTTAATCGAAAAAGATATGCGATCTTCTGATATGACAAGAACTCAATATCGTTACGAAGATGATCCTAACGGCAACAGAATTATAGATTATAAAATCACATCACCCGACGGCAAGGTGTTAATGAACCAATCTCAAACATTTGAAGTTTTAAATAAAAATACTTTCCGTTCATCAAGAAATAACAAATCATATCTAATTGAATTAGATAATAAAAACAAAATTCTAAAAGTTACTGACGAACAAAAGAAAAAAGGTACCACTGAAATTGATTTAAAAGACATGATTAAAGGTAAAAAAACAAACCTTATCAATCTTTTAAAGACAATCCCCGGTGATGAACTTATAAATTTAGATAAAAATGTCTTCAATATAAAAGAAGCCGATGATAAACTTTCGTCATATTGCCAAAGTGAAGCCGTTGAATTTGATGACGATGATCAGGAATACATGTACTCAACTATGTTGCTTGTACCGGAAGATGCGTTTGTATTCCTACATGAATTAGGTCACGCTACAGATATCGGCGGAAAACCGGTTGATGAATTAAAAAATAAACAAACCGGCAAATGGGAAACCATCATAAGAGGTTCTCTTCGTGATGACAAGAAATTCAAAAAAATTTATGATGAAGAAAGGAAAAATTTCTTAAAAGAATTTCCAACAAACGAAAGAGAACATATCAACTACTTTATCGCAGATGAAGCTCTTCCCGGAAGACCTAAACAAGGTAAAAACGAAACAATTGCGGAAACAAATGCTTTGTTAAATACATACCAAACAACAAATGTATTAGGTATTAGGACTCAATATTTGCAACAACATTTTCCAAAAACAATAGCATACTTGAGCGCAAAATTAACACCAACAAAGTAAATAATAAGTGGTTTATTCGGGGGGTCATCAAAGTAATGCTTTACTGATATCATACGGGGGCTAAGTTCGTAAACACTAACACGGCGCCCTTCAGAAAAACCGCAAGTTCAGACTGACATTATTTTTTCACAAAGTGTGAATAATTTTCCGCATAAAATTTATCGAATTCATCATTTAAAATAGCTTTTCTGCAAGCTTTTGCAAAATCGATTAAGAATTTGATATTGTGAATAGACATTAACGCAGCTGCTGTACCTTCTTGGCATCTGAACAAGTGTCTTATATATGCTTTTGAATGATTTTTGCATGCATAACAATCACACGCTGAATCCAAAGGTGATGGATCTGCTTGGAATTGTTGATTTTTAATACATCTTTTACCATCGTGAGTAAAGAACGAACCATGTCTTGCATTTCTTGTCGGTAAAACACAATCAAACATATCAATTCCACGTTTGATACCGTCTAACAAGTCTTCAGGAGTTCCTACCCCCATTAAATATCTTGGTTTATGTTCAGGCAACAACGGAGCAGTAAATTCCGTAAAGTGATTCATTGTTTCTTTATCTTCGCCAACAGATAAACCGCCAATTGCGTAACCTACCGCATCATAAGAAGAAATTACAGAAGCTGATTCTTTTCGCAAATCGTCAAAGAATGCACCTTGAACTATTGGGAACAATGCTTGACGAGGGTTAGTTTTTGCCTTAAAACATCTTTCTAACCAACGGTGTGTTTGCTCCATTGCCTTTTTAGCCTCTTGATAAGTACAAGGGAATGGCGAGCAAACATCAAACGCCATCATAATATCTGCGCCTATATCTTCTTGAATTTCCATTGAAATTTCAGGTGAAATAAAGTGTTCTTTTCCGTCTTTTGGATCACGGAATTTTACACCATCTTCGGTAATCTTTCTTAAATCAGCAAGAGAGAAAACTTGAAATCCGCCTGAATCTGTTAAAACAGGTTTGTGCCAATTCATCCAACCATGAATGCCACCAAATTGTTTAATTAATTTAGTTCCGGCACGCAAGTACAAATGGTAAGAATTAGCCAAAATAATTTGAGCACCTGTATGCTCTATATCGTGATTTGTAAGCATTTTAACAGATGAATTAGTACCAACAGGCATAAAGATTGGAGTTTCAATATCCCCATGAGGAGTATGTAAAACACCTGCTCTTGCGCCCGTATTTTTGTCTACATGTACTAAGTCATAACTAAAATACTTATTGCAAACCATCTAATACAACTTCCATCATTGTTTTCCAGTTAGTGCAAAGTTCTTTTTCTACATCAAAGTAGATTCTCATTTCTCTTTCAGCTGAATCTACTGAATCAGAAGCATGAATACAATTACATTTCATCAATGGAGAATAATCTGCTCTAATTGAACCAACATCAGCTTTATCAGGATTTGTTGCACCTACAATGTGTCTAATTTCTTCAATAGCATCAATACCTTCAACAACCATTGCTACAATTGGAGCTGAAGTAATAAATTGAATTAAACCATCATAGAAAGGTTTGCCAACATGTTCTGCATAGTGAGCTGCAGCTTGTTCCGGAGTAACTTCTAACATTTTCATAGCAATAATTTTGAAACCTTTTTCTTCAAAACGGTTAACAATCCTACCGATTAAACCTCTTTGTACCGCATCAGGCTTTAGTGCTACAAATGTTCTTTCAATATTCATTTTAATATCCTCTCAAAATTTTGATACCTTATTTATTAGAACACAAAAATAGTTTTTTTCAAAGTCCAAGAAGAAATTACGCCAAATCATGTTAAAAATTTCGTTACAACTTGCAATTAATACGCCCTTGTTCTAAAATATTTTATTATGAATATATTAGAAAAGAGTACAAAAACATTAGAATTTGACAAGATTTTAGCGAAATTAGCAACATTTGCAAGAACAAAACAAAGCCAAATTTTATGCCAAAATCTTCAATTAGAAACTGATTATGAGAGAATTCAAGACGCTATCACTTTAACAAAAGAAGCTAAAGAACTTATTGATAAAGTTCTTGAATTGCCTATTGATCACTTAACAGATTTATCAACAATCACATCTGAACAACTTAACAGCTATTTGACAGAAAGAGAACTTTTAAGTTTGGCAAAAAGCTTACGTTCAGCTCGTTTAGTTAAAAACTTTATGAGAGAAAACACAATTGCTGATTCATTATTAAGCAAATTATCAATGCAACTTTGCCCAAACAAAGATCTAGAAGACAAAATCTTCTCTAAGTTTGATGAAGTTGATAACATAAAAAAAGATGCAACAGACACACTTTCAGGATTATTTTCATCATTGAAAGATGCAGAAAGAGATATTAAGGCTAAAATTAACGAATTGTTGAACTCTTCGGAGTTTGCTCAATATCTTCAAGAGCCTATTTATACAATTCGTGATAATAGAATCGTATTCCCGATTATGGCAAGCGCAAAAAGCCGTATTTCAGGTATTACACACGATGTTTCAGCTACAAACAAAACAGCCTATATTGAACCATCTCAATTAGTTGCAATGAACAACAAAATTAGAGAATTAAAAGTTAGAATTCATGACGAAATCGTTAAAATTTTAACAGAATTAACTCGTAGCGTAAAAGCTTGCTATGGTTCATTCCAAGCAAACGAAAGAGTTTTGGCAGAACTGGATTTTCACTTTGCAAAAGCCAGATATGCTATAAAAATGCACGCAGAACAACCTGAATTAACAAAGGAACGTGTTTTAAAGCTGGAAGGTATCAAACACCCTCTATTACTTACAAGAGTTCCCAACATCGTTAAAAATGATTTTTCATTAGGTGACGGTTACACATCATTAATTATCACAGGTTCAAACACAGGTGGTAAAACTGTTACTTTAAAAACTGTTGGTTTGTTTGTATTAATGACTAGAGCAGGTATGTTCTTACCTTGTGATAGTGCAAAACTTTATCCGTTTGCGAAAGTTTTAGCCGATATCGGTGATGAACAAGATATTATGCAAAATCTATCTACATTCTCTTCTCATATGAATAATATCATTAGCATATTAAACGAAGCAGATAAAGATACTCTTGTATTATTAGATGAAATTTGCGCAGGTACAGATCCTCAAGAAGGAGCATCTCTTGCAGAAGTTATTCTTGATAACATCGCATCAAAAGGTTCACTAAGCATTACAACAACTCACTTTGGTGAATTAAAATCACTTGAATACACAAATGCCAAATTCAAAAACGCTTGCGTTGAATTCGATAAAGAAACTCTTCAACCGACATACAAACTAACAATTGGCATCCCTGGAGCAAGTAACGCAATCTTTATTGCCGGAAACTTAGGCTTAGATCCTGAACTTGTTGAAAGAGCAAAAACAACTCTTCACATTCAACGTGATCCTTCAGCTGTAATTATCGAGAAATTGCAAGAAACTCAACAAAAATTGACTAAGAACTTGCAAGATGTTGAAATGTTAAAAATTACATCTAAAAAAGCTCAAGATGAATACGAAAACAAATTGGCTGAACTTCGCAGAGATAAACGCAAAACTATCAAAGCTATTGAAAATCGTTTCACAGAAGAATTTGATAATGTTCGCTTAGAAATCAAAGATATTATGAGTGAACTAAGAAAAGATAAATCTGAAAAAGTGGCAAGACGTTCTTACACAAGATTATCTTACTTGGAAAACGATTTGAAAGATCAGATTGATAACGCTATGGATAAACAAACATATGACGAATTAATTTGGGATTCTATAAAAATCGGTGATACAGTTATGATTAAAGAATTGAACCAACCAGTAACAGTTGTTTCACTTCCTGACAAAAACAACAACTTAACTGTACAAATGGGCTTGATTAAAACTAAAATTAGCAAAGACCAAGTTGCTAAATTAGACAAATCATTAACTAAAAAGCCTCAATTAAAATTAAGACCACTTGAATCTTTTGAATTAAAAAGAAGTGGCATGTCTAACACACTAGATTTAAGAGGTTACAAAGGTGATGATGCTCTTGATAGTTTAGAAGCATACTTGGATAGAGCAAGCCTTGCAAACTTAACACCGGTATACATCGTTCACGGATACGGAACAGGCGCATTAAGAAGTTACATCAGAGATTATGTTTCAACATCTCCATACGTGGCTAAATTCAGACCTGGTGAACCTGCCGAAGGCGGTGACGGAGTTACTGTAATTGACTTAAATTAGTAAAAATGTAACAATATCGACATAAAGCACTCGAAAATCGAGTGCTTTTGTTTTATAATCGGGCATGTAAATGGTCTTTTAATTATATAAAATAAACACGGAGTAATTATGTCAGAAAAACAAATTTATTCAGACGTAGAGTTTGAAGCCTTATTGGGCAATTATGATTACAATTTCAAAAAAGGAGATTTGGTTAAAGGTAAAATTTGCGGATATGATTCAGATGGCGCAATCGTTGATATTGGAGCAAAAACTTCTGCATCGGTTTCAACAAAAGAAGCCTTACAAGATAAATCTCAAAATTTATCATCAGTTCTTGAAAAAGGCAACGAATACGAATTTTTAATTATCTCTGATGAAGATTCAGAAGGTAAAATGGCTTTATCTTACGTTAAAGTTCAACAAGCATACACAATGAAACAATTAGAACAACTAAAAGAAGCTAACGAAACTATTTTAGGTGAAATCAGTTCTATTGTTAGAGGTGGTTTAATCGTTGATATTCTTGGCATAAAAGGTTTTGTTCCATCAAGCCAATTAAGAAGCAAAGACCAAGACTACAAAGTTGGCGACAAGCTTGAATTAAAAATCTTAACTCTAGACAGTCAACAAAATAGCTTCATCTTATCTAACAAAAAAGTATATTCTGAAGTTAGCGAAGAAGAAAAGAAAAACTTGTTCGATCAAATCGAAGTTGGACAAGTTGTTAAAGGTGATGTTGTTAGAATCACTGACTTTGGCGCATTTGTTGATATCGGCGGTGTTGATGGCTTGTTACCATTATCTCAAATTTCTTGGAAATGGATTGATCACCCATCAGATAGACTTTCTATCGGTGAAAAAATTGAAGTTGAAATTATCAGCATAGACCAAGAAAAACAAAGAGTTTCATTAAGCCTTAAAAACTTGGAAGCAGATCCATGGATTGAAGCTGAAAAAGAAATCAAAGAAGGTGAATTAAGAGAAGGTGTTATCACAAGAATTAAACCTTTCGGCGCTTTCGTTGAAATCTACCCTGGTGTAGAAGCTTTACTTCCACAAAATGAATTAATGGATTACCAAAGCAAAAATAACGTTATTGCAAAAGTTGGTGAAACAATTAAAACTTATGTTTTAAAATTCAACCCACGAGATAAACGTATTGCACTAAGCGTTACACAACCTGAATTGGCTACTGTTTAAATACAGATAAAGTCTTTTTCAAAGCTTTAGGGCAAAGACCAATAATATTTTCAAAACTGCCACCAATGGTTTTAACAAACCCTTGTGGCAGTTCTTGTATTCCATAAGAACCGGCTTTATCTAAAGGGTTAAAATCATTGATGTAATTGTGTATCATATCATCAGAAAGTTCGTTAAAAGTTACGTAACTTGTTGTTGAGTGAATCTTTTTGCGCATGCTTGGAGTTTCTATTGCACAAATTGAAGTAACAACAAAATGTTGCTTATTAGACAAAGCTTTTAACATCTTATACGCTTCATCTTTATCTTTAGGCTTACCTAAAATTTGATTATCCAAAACAACTATAGTGTCAGCCCCAACAACAATTGCATCGTCTTTAATATTTTTAGCAACCTCTAGAGCTTTGTTATATGCTAAATTTTCTATTTTTTCATAAGTAAAATCACGATTATACAAAACTTCTTCATAGGGTGATTTTATAATCTCAAAATCTAATCCTAAATCTTCAAAAATTTTTTTTCTTCTTGGCGAACCTGATGCTAAAATTAATCTTTTCATAATGGATTAATTATAACATTTTATCTATGCTTGTAAAGGTAAAAATAGATACATTTAAAATATAAAGGCGCTGGGTTGAAA
>URRM01000022.1 GCA_900550295.1 uncultured bacterium | reverse complement strand
GTTCGCCCGCTTTAGTATTAATACGTAGATTATAACTATTTGTAAACTTGGGTAGTGTTAAAATTTTACATCTTTGTTATAATTAGGCTATGAAAAATTTGAGCAATATAAATGACTGGACTGATATTACGGAGCACTTAAAGTTAGGTGAAATTTTGCTTGCGTCCGGAAAAATTAATTTAATTCAGTTGGGAATGGCAATTGATATTCAAAAATTTCAACAAATGCCTATCGGGCAAATTTTCTTGGAAATGAAAATTATTTCAAAAGGAGATTTGCACTCTGCACTTGATTTGCAAAAAGAAATTGATGAAATGATATCAAGAAGGGAAAATGATGATATTTAAAGACATACTAACAACAAAAAACGTTGTATTTATACTACTTTTATTAATTTTGCTAAAAGTTTTACCGGCAGTAAGTGACATCGTAATGCTATTTTTTGCTTGCTTTGTACTATCTTGCTCACTTTTACCGGTTGTTCAACAATTAGATAAAAAAATTAAAAACCGCTCACTTTCAACAGGAATAGTTATTTCCGGAGCCGTAATATTAACATTAGCATTCATAATGCCTATTTTTATGGTAACTTTTGAACAAATTTCAAACTTTTTACAAACACTTCCGGCTAAAATCGATGAAGTACACTCATTTATAAACACCTTCTCATTTAACGGACAACACTTAAGCCAATACATTGATTTTCAAAATATTATCGGCAACAGCAATGATTTAGCACAAAGTATTTTGAGTCAATCAGTTAATATTACGGTTGGTTTTGCTCAAGGAATTATCGTCTTTATCGCTGTAGTAACAATTATGTTCTATATGCTAAAAGATACGGTTTATATGAAAAATAAATTTATCGAATTTTTCCCTGAAAAAATTAAAGCGAAAGCTGAAGATATCATAAATAAGATTGCAGCAAAAGTCGGCGGATATGTAATTGCAACAATTATTTCATGCACAGCAATTTGGCTTTTAATTGCACTTATTTTGGCAGTTTTAAGAGTTGAATACTCATTCTCTTTAGGTCTAATCGCAGGTGTTCTTGATATAATTCCTGTAGTTGGTCCTACAATTGCTTTGACTCTAATTGTCTTAACAGCCTTCAAAAAAGGTTTAATCATCGTTGCTGTGGCAATTATTTTATTCCTAGGAGTTCAACAATTATCAAACAACGTTATTCGTCCGATTGTATTTGGCAAATTTATGGAATTACATCCGCTTGTAATTATCGCTGCATTATTAATCGGTGGAAAATTCGGTGGTTTAATAGGTTTAATTTTTGCACCTGCAATTGCGGCTATTGTAACTGTTTTAATTGATGAAATTTATTTAAAAACAATCAATAAGAAAAAGTAATGGAAAAGTTTTTATATAAACGAAACACAAAAAAAAATGCAAATTATAACATTTGGATGGCATTTCCGGGGTGCTATTCATTTGCGTTATCTTCACTTGGTTACCTTCATATCTTTAGATTAATGGATGAAATGGAAGAAGTTAACGTTGAAAGAATTTATTCGGATTCAACAAAAACAGCAATATTGTTCAAAGATGTTGATGCAATAGCTTTTTCAAGTTCTTTTGATTTAGATTTTATATCAATTTTTCCAATTTTTGATAAATACAAAATACCTTATAAGGCTAAAGACAGAGATGAATCTATGCCTATAATATTCTGCGGAGGCCCTGTTGTTACGGCAAATCCGATACCTTATAAAGATTTTTTCGACTTTATGATTATTGGAGATGGAGAAAATCTTAATACAAAAATTGTAAAAATACTTGCCGATAATAAAGGTAGACCAAAAGCTGAAATTTTAAAACTCTTAGCTCAATTTGAAGGTGTTTATGTCCCGAGCATAAAACAAGAAAAAGTAATCAAAAATTGCGGAAAAATTGATAATTGCGTATACACTCCAATTATCAGTGATGAAGCTTTTTTCAAAGATATGTTCATCATTGAAATTTCAAGAGGTTGTGCAAATTGTTGCGGTTTCTGTATGGCATCATACTTAAATCTGCCGGTAAGATTCGCACCTTATGAAAACATAATTGAAGCGATTGATTTAGGGTTAAAACATACAAATAAAATCGCATTATTAGGAGCGCAGGTTTCTATCCACCCTAAATTTAAACAAGTTTGTGAATATATTGCCCAAAGAGTTCAAGAAAACCCTGAAATCGAAATGAGTATATCATCACTCAGAGTTGATGCGGTAGATGACTCAATCATCAAAACCTTAGTTTCTGCACACCAAAAGCACATAACTATCGCAATTGAAGCAGGTAGTGAAAGACTTAGAAAAGTAATAAACAAAAACATTACGGAAGAGCAAATAAAACACACCGTTGAAACAGCAAGAAACAATGGTTTAAAAGGGGGTAAAGTTTATGCAATGATTGGAATCCCGACAGAAACTCAAGAGGACTTAAATGAAATGGTTAGACTTGCAAAAGAATTAAAGCAAGCTAACAAAGGATTTGATATCTCATTTGCGTTTTCATCATTTATTCCAAAACCACACACTCCGCTTCAATGGTGCGGAAGATTTTCAACAAAAGAACTTGAAAAACGACAAAACTTTTTACAAAAAGAATTTCACAAAATTGGTGTTAAAACAAGCTTTTCGAGCATAAAATGGGATTACTGGCAAACAGTTTTATCTCGAGGCGATGAAAAAATGTCCGACTTCATAATTGATGTTTACAAAGAAGGTTCGAAATTGGGCGCCTTCAAAAAAGCAGCAAAAGATAAGTTTAATCCTGATGATTATGTCTTAAGAAATTATGACACAACAGAAAATCTGCCTTGGGACATAATTGAAATGAGTCCTAAAAAAGAGGTTTTAGTAGATCGTCATAAAAAACTGCTTAATTTACCTTAGCTTTATTGAATCTATCAATTAATTTTGCAGCAAAATCAATAGCTTTTGTTGAATCTTTGAATGCTCTTTTCGGAACAACTAATGCACTGTTTTTTGAAATATAAATAAAAATCAAGGCTTCTGTAACTTTTACATCATTAATATCTTTAAACGGAATTAAAGTGTCACCAAAGTTACTTATAAAGTTTACACCATCATCCTTCAATGTGCAAACAACACTTGATAATACTCTTAAAGAGTTTCTTACGGTTATGTATGTCAAAAATAAAATTAAAGGGAATACCATAATTGAAAAGGCTACAAACAAACAACCCATCGGAATATTATGCATACAGAAAAAGACTACACCGATTATAAATGATGCAACATTAAATATTAAAAACAACGTGCAACGAACCCTTTCAAATGAAAAAGTATCTAATACAAAGTTCATAATATCTTCTCTTGTATATTGATAAGAAACTGTTAAGTCCGCCATGATACCTACCTTTTTTCAACTTATTATATCCTAAAAAAAAGACTGGGTAAATATTTTCCAGTCTTTTTATAATTTATTTTTTTACTGTCTTTTCGTTTTCGTATTAGTAAATTTCATGTTTTGAGGTTCTGAACCGTAATCCTCTTTATATTTACGAATAACTTCACCTGCATATTTTACTTTTGCACCTGAGCCATTATAATTTTGAAGTGCTATTCTGACATTACCTTTTGCTCCTTTTAATTTTGCTTTTAATAGAGCGGTAGAAACTTCTACGTTTACGGAAGCATCATTTATAATAGCCTTTTTTAAACCGTTAACGTCACCATATTTATCCAATAAAGGCTTTAATTCTTTATCATAAATTTTTTCTCTTGCATACATATCTTTCAATGATATAGTCGTTAGTTGCATCATCCCTTTACCGCTGGAACCTGATCTTTCTTGGGTAAAGTGAGTTTCGTGTTTACAAACAGATGCAACTAATTTAGGATCAATGCCATATTTTTCTGCAGCATCATAAATCATTTTTGAAATTTCTTCATCGGAATATTTTGTCTTACCTTGAGCTTCGTCAGAGGAAATTACATTTGCAATTTTTGCTTTAACTTCATTTGCTGCTTTTTCTTTAGCCTCTGCTTCTTGTTTTGCCTTAGCTTCAGCCTCTGCTTTTTCAGCTTCAATTTTAGCCTTTAAACTTTCTTCCTCAGCTGTCAAAGCTTTACCTTCTGCAATTTTAGAAGTTTTATCCGCATTCAATGTAGAATCTTGTTTTTGAAATTCACTAACTTGTGCATCTTGTTTTTCTTTTTGTGCTTTTAACTCTGCTTCCATGTTATTCAAATCGGATAATTTAACTTCAAAATCTTTTAATGCGGTTCTTCTGTCAACTTCATCTTCTATTTTGTTAGCATTATTCATTTGTACTTTAATTTCATTAATTTCGGATTGAACACCAGAAACTCTATCAGCAGTTGCCATAGATGCGGTTTCTGCAGATTTTAAATCACCTTTGTTCTTATCAATTTTTGTTTCTAAATTAGATACATTTTGCTTATTTTCTTGAATTTTATTTTGTAAACTCATCAACAATTGTTCGTTTCCTGAAATATTAGTTCCCATAGATATACCTCCATTTAACGATACATGCTTTTCCTAAATGTATATCGACTTTATGCCTATTGAACTTTAGGAATTGTAAACATATGTTAATATACATTTTGTATCTATTATGTTTAAATTTCTGAAAAAATGGGCATAGTAATATTATAGAGGAATTTGGTTAAATAAGAGGAGATTCATGGATGAAGCTGAAAACGTTATGGAATAAATTTATTGTCGAAACCGTCGGTCCTTATAGCACAGGTTTACAGTTGGAAAAGAAATTTGGACTTGAATCGGCGGCAGTTTTAAATCACATATACAAAAACAAACCTACCGGAGAAAACGCTCTGGGTGTTTGGCTTGATAAAAAATTTGTAACCAATGTTATTTGGGATGCAATTAGGCGACGAAAAGCAAACATTGCTGATGCGCTTAATGATGCGCTCCATGAATTTTTTGATAGACGTGCGTATTCAACCGTAAAAATCTGTGATTTGGCATGCGGATATAGTAACTATTTGGTTGAAATCCTAAAACACTACAATAATGATAAACTTGAAATTGAATTTATCGACAAAGATATTAAATCTCAATTTGAATTGAGAGAACCTTTGCGTGCGTTCAAAAATGTTAAAACATCTTTCAGACGTAGTGATATTAACAATGACAGAACTTACGACTTTGTCGGTGCACCTGACATTATGATTTTGTCCGGTTATTTTGATTCAATATGCAAAGATGAAGTCGAAATTGAATACATCCTAAGACACGTTTACAATTCACTAAACCCTGAAGGATATTTTATCTTCACGACACAAAATATTGATTTTAAAATTAACGCTATGGACGAACTTCTCTTTGAAGATGTTTCTAACAAAAAAGTTACGAAAGACGAAAAAGAAGTCGATAAAATTAAACATATGGCGGAAATTGCAGGTTTTCAAATTCTAAGCGAAAAACTTGATAACGAAAACAGATACTGCGTTTACACCGCAACAAAAGCTTAATTTACAATATGCTTATTTAATCTGTCCATAAGATCAAATTTTGAATGTAGCCCAAAAAATCGGTCAACCTCGTTGCCATCCTTGAATAAAATAAATGTCGGCAAAGAGTTTACTCTGTATTTTTGGGCTATATTTCTGTTATCATCTGTATCAACACGCCCAATCCAAATTTTGTCCATTTCCTCTAAAATTGGCTCCTGACGGTTGCAAAAACCACACCAAGGCGCATAAAATTCAACTAATTTTAGCCCTTTTTCTAATTCGTTTTCGAAATTTGTAATATCTAATTCTTTAATCATAAATTTAAACCCTCCAATGGTAATATTGCAAGGTTTATAAAAATATTAAATTAACCAGGTCGACATAAAACTATATTTCTTTTTTCATTTCGACGTATGGTAGACTTGAAAAACCAGATTTTTCATAAACATGAACAGCATGAGTATTTTCATTTTCGACTTCTAAGCGAAAGATACACTCTTTATATTTTTCCTCTAAATATTTTATAAATTTAGGAATTATTCCCTGTCCTCTAAATTCAGACTTTAAATATAAATCCTCAAGCCATATGCATTGTTTACCGAATTCAGTCGAAAAGCTTTTTGCAAGCATTGCATAACCTAATATTTTCTTATTTGAGGCAAAAACATAACCTTCAAGATACGGATTTTCGTTTAAACAATTCTCAAAATCTATTTCAAAGATTTTGTCACTACCACTTGTAAAAACAGCATCAGAAGAGTAGAAAACTTTCATCATAGAAAGAATTTCAGACTTATCTTTTTGCTCAAACATCCTTATACTAAAGTGCATAACAACTATTCACTCTTTTTCGCTGTTTCACTAGAACTTTTTGGAGGAGTAGTAAACCCAAAAGCCTTCAACTCATCTACAAATTGACCGTAATTCTTTTTGTAAGTTGTATCAGGTCTGTATGAATCTAAAAGAACAACTTCTTTAATTTCGCCTTTTTTGTCTAAAATAACTTGTTGCACTGAAACTGCATGGTTAGTACCGTCAGCGCCTTGAGTATTGTCGTAATAAATGTATGTAGCAGCAATTCCGGCATTGTCCTTAGGATTTTTACCCATTAGTTTTAAAATGCCTTCATAATATTTTTCATCATCAGTAGATCGACCGGTTTTTCCAGTCAATAAATTTTGTAATGATGAAGTGCCAGCTAATTTGTTACCTGAAATTGAGCCAGAATTTATATTTTCTTCTTTGAAATGTTTTTCTACAGCCAATTCTAACAATAACGGATCCGCATCACCGCTTGAATAGTTGCTATTTTTTTGACCTTTTGCAAATTCTTTGGCTGAAATATTTATATCTTTGTTTATACCTTTAAAATGAACGGTAAAACTGCCATCTTTTTCTTGAGTAATCGCATTTTTAAGAGCTTCTCTGCCCCAGTCGGTTTTTGCCATTGAATTCATCTGTGCTAATAACCAGCAATCACCAGCACTAGAGCCTTGTTTTCCACCTTGAATAATTCCGT
Organism: uncultured bacterium; assembly: GCA_900550295.1. Lineage (GTDB taxonomy): Bacteria > Cyanobacteriota > Vampirovibrionia > Gastranaerophilales > Gastranaerophilaceae > UBA6984. The sequence continues at coordinate 13,838 of URRM01000022.1, read as the reverse complement.
CAGGAACATTTTTAATTCGTTGTTTTTCAGCTTTTTCTGCCGCTTTTTTAGCCTTTTTTTCTTCTTTTGTCAATTTAACTTTATCGTCTTTGACTAAATCATTGCCGAAGATACTTGAACTATCAGACACAGTGGCTCTTTGAGTCAAACCATGCGTTGATGAATTTGTATTAAAATTTAAAGCTGAAATATTATTAAACATAATTAATCCTTATTACTGTATGCTTCTATAAAATTTCGTAAAAAATAAAATTGTTATTTATGTGTTTTATTATAACAATTGTTTACAAAAAGCGCCATTGCATTTGATAAGATTAAAAATAATTAGAGAGCTACAGGTGTACCACAAAATCATTTACGTCCATTTCCAAAATTTTATTGATTTCTTCTCTGTCTTTAGCTTCGCCAAAAATAACTGCAAATAGAGGTTTTTCTTTATAATCTATTTTTCTGAAATCTAAAACTTTATAGAAAAATTTTTCTAAAGCAGGATAATCAAATTTTATTGAAGATTTATCTATACCTACAGGAGTTTCAGCCATTGCAAAATAATAAATTTTGTCTTGTTTGTCAGCAAGAATTTTATCCCAATCAGGTTTTAGGTCGTTGTTAAAGTATTCATAAATATTTATTCCGTAAGCGTAGTATGCCAAATCTGTTGTACACCAACCTGCAAATCTCATTGGATTAATTTCAACCGGAACAATAGTTGAGTCATCTGTTTTTATAACCTCAATGTGCATTGGAAAATTCTTGATATCTAATGTTTTACCGATTTCACCCAACATTTTTTCAAAAGTGGCAAGGTTTTCTTTTATAACTTTTCCTGATGAAATATAAGCTCTGTCGCTGACGTCATCTTCGCTGACAAATGGGTGTTGAAAGATATTTAGAATAACAGGAATTCCATTTTTGTCAAAGTATGCATCAATTGCAAATTCTTCGCCTTGAATAATTTCTTCAACAATAAAACTTGATGAGCTCAAAACTTCTTTTGGAAAGTTTTTTGCAAACATTTCAACTTCATTGTTTATGGCGTTTACTGTTGATTTCCATTCTGCGTGAGAAGATACTTTGTGAACACCCATACTCAAAAAGCCGACAGTTGGCTTAATTATAAATTGTTCCGGAAAGTCTGAGATATCGATTATATTTAATTCATCTAAGGTAATGTCTTTAAAAAAGAAATTTGGATAGATTGATTTAATTCCTTTTCTAAATTCAAACTTGTTTTTACAAATATTAATCAATCTTGCTAAATCAGTGTTTTGAAAATTATTTAAAACCCAGTTGATAGAGTTTTCTGAATTTGAATAAACCTTTAAACTGTTTTTTGCTGTAGAATTTTCAATTAAATTTAATTTGTACTCAGATGAATAATCTTGCGCTATTTCGTTTGAAAGTACTTCAAACTGATTTTTTTCTAAAGTTTTAAGCATTAAATCTGAAATATATGGCGCTTCTAATATAAACATTTTATCCTTCTTCCTTTTTTTTGATTATATTATAAACACACAAAAAATTTCTTATTGTAAAAGAACACATGGTTTGATTTCAATTTACAGATGGTTTGATTTTTTTGGTAAACTAACACGCTAATTTTTCTCAAAATTGTTGGTGTAACGTAACACATGAAATGATTTTTTGTAACAGATAAAATGAGTAGAATGTGAAATGTATGCCTACTAAATTTGAGCCTGCTTCCTACATTTTGATAGTGCATTAAACGTAAAATTTACCTTTTGCGTTTAAAATTTTTCGTCAATAGGAAGGTGTTTTTTATGATATTGTTTAATCTTGACGTTTTACTATCATTTTTTTGTACAAACTCTCATTCTTGGTGTTACTTACACTATAATTCTACAAACTCTCTAAGTAGGAAGTTTTTGTGATAGTTTTTGCCGTTTTTTATAGTTAAGTTTCTTATCAATTCAAGATTTCAGGTTATTTTATATTTTTTTTGATTAAAATAAAGAAAACTTTTAGATACATTCCTATACAATCAGATACATAACTATACACTTCCTCATAAAAGACTTCCAATTTGAGAGTTTCCAGTCTAATATTCGACTACAATGAAAGATAAAATTGAAACTGATAAAATTTGGATAGATGTTGAAACTCTTGCTATACTGAAAAATATTACTAAAAGAGCAGTAAGGCTTTCTCTAAACAAAAACAAATATGAATATATTATAGAAAATGTTAAAGGTGGAAAAACCTACAAGATAAAATTAAGTTCTATTGAAGAAAATTATCAGAAAAAATACATTCAAGAAATGTACATCAAAGATAATTATATTAATTCTGAACTAATAGAGTTAAATAACTTTAAGTGGATATTAGCAAGAGAAGGTGAAAAAGCCTTAAAAGATAAAGTAAGTCCATTTATAGTAAGAAATGCCTCTCTTTTAAAAGCAGGTCAAGTCTTGGTCGCAGATGGACATACTTTAAATTTTCAAGTAATAAATCCATTTACAGGTAAACCTTGCAGAGCAACATTATTAGGATTTTTAGATTGGAAATCAGGTGGACTTGTTGGTTACGATATTATGCTAGAAGAATGTACGCAAAATATAGCATCTGCATTAAGAAATGCCATTTTAAATATGAATCACATTCCTGAGTTTGTTTACCAAGATAACGGCAGAGCTTTTAAGTCCAAATTCTTTAATGGTGACAAGAAGTTTGAAGAATTAGAGGATTATAAGCATAAAGTTAAAAAACAAGCAAGATTGCGAAAGAAAACTATTAAAGCAGTAAAAGAACATTGTAACATTAGTGATATAGATTTTATAACAAAACAATTAGAAAATTATCCAAATCAAACTGCAAATAATACTTCTTCAGAATCAAAGTTTTTAGCAAAAGTACGATCAAATAATAATGCTAGACCTATATTTAAAACAAGTTTTGAAAGATATGAATGGCATATTAAAAATGGTTGTATAGATATCAACGATAAAATTTGGTTATCAAACTATATTAAGTCTAACGAATTTAAGTCAATTTACAAGTGAAAATACAGATAAATGGAAAGAAAGGAGTACAAAATGAAAAAGACATTTGTAAAAACTAATAATGTTAAAAACTTTATTAGTATGATGAATAATCTACAAAATAGAGCAGAGGGAGTTCCTGGACTCGGTCTTGTTTATGGAGAGCCTGGACTTGGCAAAACATACACCATAATGTGGTGGGCTATGCAAAATAGCTCAATATATATTCTCTTATAGTTCCTGAAAATAGGAAATTATCCTGAAAAACGACTGCTATATTTTGTCTTAATGAATGGAGGGTAAAGTTCCTTATATCAATACCATTAATAGTAATTGAACCATTTTTAATATCATAGAAACGTGGCAATAAATTAACTATTGTGGTTTTTCCTCCTCCAGAATTACCCACTAAAGCGATTGTTTCACCTTTATTTATTTTCAAATTAATATTTTTCAGAACAGGCACATTTTCTACATATTCAAAGTTTACATCTTTGAATTCTATTTTAGAATGTTCTCTATTCATAGGTATAGCATTTTCTTTATCTTTAATAGCAGGTTGCCCATCAAGTTTTTCAAAAACTTGTTCTATTGCGAAGAAAGAGAATTGTACCTGATTTAAGTTGTTACCAATGCTTTTTACTGGGGTATAAAGCAAAATAAGTGCAGTAATAAATGAAACAAAATTACCTGCGGTTATTTGATTGCTCATTATTAAATGAGAGCCATATGCAATAGCACCTGCAATACCAACTGAAACAATAACATGCATCATAGGGGAAAGCCATTGTGTTCTCTGAACTAACTTGATTCTTAGTGCAAATATGTTACTTAAAATTGAACTAAATTTATTAATTTCATTTTTTTGTAAATTATATGATGTTATAGTTTTGTTACCGGCAAAAGCCTCATTATATTCTGTAATAATTGCAGAGTCTGCAACAACAGTTTTGTCAAGAACACCTTTTATTCTTTTTTGTAATTTAGCTACTGGTGCAAAAGCACAAGCAAGAACTAATAGACCAATAGTAGCTAATTGCCATGAGTTATAAAACAACACGCAAACAAGAGATATTGATGAGAAAATTCTTTGTATGAATACTGACATGTTATCTAACAGACCTGAACAAGCCGCATCTGCCATATTGTTAAATTGAAAAATTACATCCCCTGAATTTCTTTTATCATAAAATGCAGTCTCATATGTAAGTAGTCTAGCACTTTCTGATACAAAAGTTGTTGGTTGGTAATTTAGAGATACGAGTGCTGTTGATTTTAGATTACCCTCACGAAGTTTTTGTTGAATTTCAGGTTCAAGAGTTGAATACAATATTTCATAAGATGTACCACCATTGACTTTAACTTCACGAGCAACATATTTGCTTTCCGGTTTATTGATTTCTAAACGTAGAGAATGATTAGGTTTTAAATCTTTTGCTTCAGCGACCTTATTTATAGGGACGAACGAGTTAAGAGCGATGCTTGCGTCAGCTTTTTCAACGAGTGAGGAGCTAAAAGCTTTGCTTATATTTATATATTCATTTTCATTCATAGTAGTGACACATTACCTCTGAATTAAAAGAATTGGAACACCAATTCCGACCTTTGTGTCGTTTCTGAATCAATTAGAATAAAATAGGTCGTAAATATCAAACTAAGTGTTAGATTTTTTTAAAATTTCAAATTGGGCTTTTCCTTTTTGGCTCACTTTATCCGTACAACGTAAATATAGCCTTGAAATTCATTAATAACAATGCGTTGCTCAATTAAATCGTTTTACCCGTACATCTTAGAGAAAGCACGTTTTGGCTCAGTTTGATGTACGGTTAAAATGATTTTTCCGACCTCTCAAATGCCCTCACAGAGCAAGTTTTCCCAAATAAATCACATTACCCGTACAAACCAAATCATGCTTTCCAATACAGTTGAAGAGCGCAGTGCGAGGCGATTACTCGGGTGGTAAAAACAACATAATTTTTTGTAAAATTGGCAAAAAAAATAGCAAGACTCGGGATCGAACCGAGGACCTCCCGGGTATGAGCCGAGCGCTCTCACCAGCTGAGCTATCTTGCCATTTCTTTTTAGAAATCCATTTTTGGCTTCCTGCTCAGCTGGTGTATCTGACTCGTTTCGTCAAGCCTCACCGTGTGAGCTATCTTGCCATTCATTACTTATTAAGTTGTAAATTCATTCTGCCATAAACAAAATAGAATTTCAAGTGTTTTTATTGAAGTCCGTTTAATCTGTTTTCCGGCTCTGTCATGCTTGTAATACGTAAGCCAAAATTATCCTCAATTACTACAACTTCACCATGCGCAATCAATTTACCGTTCGCATATAGTTCAACAGGTTCACCCGCAATCTTTTCCAACTCAATAATTGAACCACGAGTCAACTCTAAAACTTTTTTAACAGGAAGTGTTGCTCTACCTAATTCTACAGTTAATTGTAGTTTGATGTCTAATAAGTTATCTAAATTTTTAGAAGCTTCACCGGAAGCATTTGGAGCATCATCAAAAGATGCGAATTTAACCGGTTGAACAGTAACGGTTTCTTTTTGTTTTGGCTCTTCATATCCTTCACCAACTAACGGTGAATCATCCATTCCATACATATCGTTACCTTCATTCACTTCATTTGAAGAAGTGAATGAGCCTACAAAATCATCATTACCTTCAACATTATTAACTTCGCCAAGATTTTCAATGCTATCACCAAAATCTAAGCCATCATTTTGTTGGTTATCATCAAAGTTATCACCAAGTGACATGTCATCATCGTGTGGCATATCTGGGTTTAAATTATCAAAATCGTCATTTTCAAGCATTCTGAAAATCCCTTTCTTTATAGTTTTCCTTTTTCGTAGTAATGTTTTAATAAATCTTTTTGGTGATCATAAACTTCTGTTATTTTAACACAAACCTTGTCTTTCAATGTTCCCGGTCTTGCGAAGTATTTCTTTTCACCGTTAACTTTTACGATTAAGTCATCTGTAGTTTTTGCATCAAGTTTAATGATGTCACCTTCTTTTAGGTCTAAGAATTCTTCCAAAGAAATATCAGTAGAGCCAAATAATACGCTTAAATCAACCTTTGAAGTATTCAATTTGTCAATCATTTTTTGACGTTCTTCAGTTGTAGCAATAATACCTTTTGTTTGGAAAATATGTTGAGTTGATAAGTTACCCAAAACAGTTTCTAATACTGGGTATGGGAAGCATAAGCTGATTAAACCGAAATATTTTCCGGCAATTTGAACTTCAAATGTAATCAATGCAACAATTTCACCTGTTGAAGCAACTTGAACCATTTGATAGTTATTGTCCAAGCCAACAACATTACCTTGAACAGGAACAATGTTACTCCAAGCATTTTCCAAAGCTTTAACAATTCGTTCAATAACCTTTTTAGACAAAGCTTCTTCAATATCAGTTAACTCACGTTGTTTATATTCGCTTAAACCCAAACCGCCTAGCATACGGTCTACAATACAAGATAGAACTTCAAAGCTAACACCTAAAAGTATTTGCCCCGGAAGCGGATTTAATTCAAAAATACCAATCGTCATTGGAGATGGCATTGAACGAATAAATTCATCATAAGTTAATTGGTCAGTTGAAACAACTTCAATTTCAATACGCATACGAAGATAGGCTGTCAAAATCAAAGAAATTTGACGAGAAAATTCTCTGTGCAAATCTTGCAATGCTCTTAAATGATCTTTTGAAAATTTGTCCGGACGGCGGAAGTTATAAAGTTTATAACCTTTTTTGTAATCGCCAGAATCATCTTCATTAAACACGGCAGAACCAGCGATATTGTCGTCATAAATATCGCTTGAATAAAAATCATTTTGATTTTTGTTGTAATCTACCATTTTACCTCATTCGATTATTGAATAATAAATTGTCCGAAGCTAACTCTGATAACTTCTCTTTCACCTGCAAAGATTGCATTGACATCTTCTGTAATTTGTTCTTTAACTAACTCTTTACCAGCTGCAGTTGAAATTTCATCAGCAGATTTGCTTGAGAAGTTTGAAATTACAGCATCTCTGATTGCAGGTTTATATTGAGCCATTTCAGCTTCAACACGTTTCATTGGATCTTCGTCTTCGCCACCGCCGTGACCACCGTGACCGCCTTTTTCTTCAGGTGGAGCACTTAAATCAGGATCCGATGGAATTCTTGACAATTCAAGTGCTACATTGACTTTTAAGTATTTCTTTTGTCCAGGATCGTTAAGATTTAAGATAAAATCACCCAAATCAACAATAATACCTTTTTGAACCTCTTCATCTTCGGCTGTAACTTCATCAGCTTCAGCTTCTTGATTTGGTGTTAATGCACTAATCTTTTTATTTAACAAATTTTCTTGCAGTAAATAATTTACACCAATTAAAACTACACAAATTAAAATTGATGAAACAATGTTAATTAAAACAAGCTTTAAATTATTATCTATAGGAACTTTAACTAATTCGTCATTTTCTTTTGGTTTCATATCTTTTTGTTGTGGTTTAGACATATTTATCTCCAATTCTATTTTTTGTTCAAAATGATTATATCAACTCTGCGGTTTAATAATCTTCCACCAGTTGATGTATTATCCGCAATTGGCATGTATTCACCATAGCCTACTGCAGAAATTCTGTTCGGTTGAATTTTGTTGCTTTTTAGCATGTATGCGATAATGTTAGTTGCTCTAGCTGTTGACAACTCCCAGTTTGAAGGGAATTGAGCATTATGTATTGGAGTCGAATCAGTGTGACCTTCTACCATAATTTTGTTATCTATCCCTGAAAGAGTTTGTATAATCTCGTCAACTGTTTTATACGCATCCTTTTTTATTATAGCAGAACCCTCATCAAAAAGTACCGAATTATTAAGCCTAATAACCAATCCTCTAGGGTTTTTGAGCATCTTTACATCTTGATTTTGCAATAACTTTTCATCAAACATCTTTTCTAAAGAGTCTTGTTGTTGAACGTCTTCCATTGCAATATTTTCGGGGATTTTAATATTATGTTCGGCAATCATTTTTGCTTGATATTTCTTAACATTTTGAGATACAGCAAACAGAACCATAAACAAAGCTAAAAGCATGGTCACTAAATCAGCATAAGAAACCACCCAACGATTAATATAGTCTTTTGAATTAGAGTAATAATCGTTACGCACTATCTTCTGGCTCCTACACTTATTGGTTTATGATGAAATTTGTAATATGCAATAAGTTTTTCTTCTATAACTGCCGGATTTTCTTGCATCTGAATTGATAAAATACCTTGTAAAACCAACTCTTTCAATAAAATTTTATCTCTTGTTTTTTGTTTTAAATTACCTGCAATAGGTAAGAAAATCAAGTTTGCAAACCCTACGCCATAAAGAGTAGCAACAAAAGCAGTTGCAATACCTACCCCTACCATTTGTAAGTTTTGAATATCCTGCATTACTTGGATTAAGCCAATAACAGCACCGACAACACCGAAAGTTGGAGCATATCCTCCAAGAGCTTCAAATACACGGGAAGAAATTAATTCTTCCTCCTCTTCATATGCAATTTCTGCAGACAGAATATCGTAAACCAATGTAGGATTATCTACATCAATAGCCAATTGCATCCCCCTTGCCAAAAACGGACTTGAAACTTGATTTAAGAATTCTTGTACTGCTAAAAGTCCGTTTCTGCGAGAAAAATATGCAATTTGAATTATTTCTTCTAAAATTCGTTTTGAATCATCTTCAACTTTAAAAAACACCTCATTAATACTTTTAAAAGCACGTTTTAAAGTTGCAAAATTAAAGTTCAATAAAGAAGCGCAAAAACTTCCACCGATTACAATACAAAATGCAACCGGTTGAATTAGCATACTCAATGAACCGCCATCCATTTTTTCACTTGCAAAAACAAGTAATATGCCAAAAGTTAGAGCAAAAACTGCTGTAAAATTCATTCTATACCCCTTTATTAACCTTCAATATTATTTCACATGTCAATAATTAGGGCAAATGCTTAATATTTATTAGTTAAATAGTTATAACAATATCAACAGTTTTGTCATGAGGTTCTACCGGTAGTTCATCGATATAAAGTTCTTTTGGCAGACAAACAACTGTTTTGGCATTAGTTTTAGTAATCAATCTATCGTAAAAACCTTTTCCATAACCTAATCGATATTTTTTTGAATCTGCCATTAAAGCCGGAATAATCATCAAATCAATGCTTTTGGGTGCAATAGGATGAGTCTTAGGTTCTTTCACGCCAAACTTTTTAACCTCAAGTTTATCACCTTTTTTGTAAGGACAAACATTCAAATTAAGTCCTGACATTCGTGGTAAAAAGAAATTTTTATCTTCATCCAAGAGTTCCAATAAATCAATTTCATCTTTTAACGGATAAAAAATCATAACATTTTGAGCGTTTTGAAACTCTTCAAGTTTTCTAATTTCATCACACATCAAACGACTGATATTTTTTATATCAAGTTCTTTTCTGATAGCTTTAGCTTTTTTTCTTAATTCTGTTTTTAATTGCATAATTTGATATCTTAAAGCGTTTTTATAAAGTCTACAATTTCTTTTACAGAGGTTGAATCTTTTACAACATAAAAGTCTTTTTTAGTTTGTAATTTAACATAAGTAAGATTTTTACCGTCTAAAAAGGTTTCTGAGAATGGTTTTAACATAATTGACGGAATTATTGTTATATCAGATTTTTCATCTTTTATTGCGTTAATCAAATCATCTGACGTAATAAGTCCTGCAACAGTGATATTTTGTCCCCAGTAAGTTGATTTAACCGGAACACACTTGCAAGTTAAGCCTTTTACGTTTTTATTCAACTCATCACAAACAAAACTAATTGCTTTTTTGGCAGCAAAAGATGTTGCAAAAGTAATACAAGTTTCTTTTTTAACCTTTTTAGGTAATTTAAAAGTCTTAAACTCGTCAATTAAAAGTCTTAATGAACCAACACCATCACTTAATTGAGAGAAGTTTCCGTAATATTCAGCAGGAGGAATATCTTCACCCGCAAGTAAAAAGAACTCGTCAGAACAACAAACACCTTTAATTTTTGATGAAATTTTCAAAGTTTCTTTTGCTACTTTTTTATCAACTTGTGTTAAAACATTATCTTTTCTAAATTGAGTTATACCAACCGGCACAATAGCAACTGACAAAACTGCATCTTTAAGGGTTTTCAAATCCTTCAAAGTACGTTCTAATTCAGCTCCGTCATTGTACCCAGGGCATAATACAATTTGACAATGAAACGGAATATCCTGCTCTTTAAGCCATTTCAAGTTATCCATAATCTTGCCTGCATTTGGATTTCTAAGCATTTTTACACGCAATTCAGGATTTGTTGTATGTACAGAAACATACAAAGGTCCCAAATGCATTCTTGCAATTCTGTTTTTATCCTCTTCTTTTAAATTTGTAAGAGTAACGTATGTACCTTGCAGATATGAAAGTCTATAATCATCGTCTTTTATGTAAAGAGTATCTCTCAAACCTTTTGGTTGTTGATCCACGAAACAGAAAATACAATGATTTAAACAAGGTTTAATTTTGTCGAAAACGGCCGACTCAAAAATTATACCTAAAGGTTCATCAAACTCTTTCTCAATTTCAATATCTTCTAATTCACCATTTTTCTTTTTAACTGAAAGCACCATAAATTCAGTTTTGCAATAGAAATTGTAGTCAATCAAATCTTGCAATTTACAATCATCAATCGCAAGAATTTCATCACCCGATTCAATTTCTATTTCATCAGCAATAGAGCCTAATTCAACATCACTAACTATTGCGGGCATTTTCTTTCTCCAAGGTTTCAATTAAGGTTATAAAGTTTTGATATTCGCACAATGCGTTATCTAAAACCACTCTTTGATAAAAAGAAAGATGAGTATATTCATCGTTTAAAATATTTTCTGCCGAAAATTTATGTTCAAGCGCTTTTGTTTTAATTCTCAGCAATAACGCACTTGCTTCTTCATCAGAAAGAAAACTTGCACATGATATTTTTATTCTCGCATTAGAAAAAAATTGCACAGGGTTATCTGATAAATCTTCCAGAATTAATCGTTTTAACTCTGCATTTCCGTCATTAGTTATTGAATAAAAGCCTGATTGCTTACCACCCTCTGACATAGAACGTCTTGAACGGATAAAGCCGGCTGTTTCAAGCCTTTTTAAAGCAGGTTTGATTGCACCAAAACTTGGGCGCGTATACGCATCAAAAACATCAGATATAGCTTTTTGAATACCATACATTGTTAATTCACGCTTTGTTAAAACAAATAAAATAATCAGTTCCATCATAACTTTATATTAGCATAAACTTGTAGAAAATTAATGTTTAGATTAGAATAATGAAGTATTAAAATTAAAGAATAGCATATTTTATGGAAAACTTAGCAGAAATTACAGAAGAACAAATTAAAAATATAGTTAAAGAAACAAATTTACAACACATTGCAATAATTATGGACGGTAATCGCCGGTGGGCAAAAGAAAAAGGATTACCGTCAGCAATGGGACATAAAAAAGGGGTTGATACATTAAAAACAACACTTAGAGCGTGTGACGATTTTGGCATCAAATATCTTACAGTTTACGCATTTTCTACAGAAAATTGGAATAGAAAAAAAGAAGAAGTTGATTTCTTGATGGATTTGTTTGGACAAACTCTAAAAAAAGAAACAAAAGAAATGCATGAAAAAAATGTTGTCATTGAGTTCATTGGCGATTTAACAAAATTAAGTGCAAACCTACAAAAAATTCTAAATGAATCGAGAGAACTTACTAAAAACAATACAGGTGTACATTTGCAAATCGCTTTTAACTACGGTTCTCGCTTAGAAATTGTACAAGCAATTCAAAACATAATAAACAAAGGTGTTAAGGCTGAGGATGTGAACGAAGAACTTATTTCTTCAGAACTTTATACAGCAGGCGCTCCTGATCCTGATTTATTAATCAGAACCGGTGGTGAAATGAGAATTTCAAATTATCTTCTATGGCAAATTGCATATTCAGAATTTTATGTAACACAAAAATTCTGGCCTGAATTCGATAAAAAAGCGCTTGAAGAAGCCGTTTTAGAATTTAACAGACGTCAAAGAAGGTTTGGAGTTTAGTAATGAAAATCGTTTTTGCAACATCAAATCCTCACAAACTACAAGAATTGAACGCTATTTGCGAAGGTTCAGGTATTGAATTTGTTTTACCGAATGAAGGTTTTGCTCCTGTTGAAAACGGTTCTACTTTTGAAGAAAATTCACTTATAAAAGCAAAAGAAGCTTACAGAGTTTCTAAAACATACTGTCTTGCTGACGATTCAGGACTTTGTGTCGAAGCGCTAAACGGCGCTCCGGGGCTATATTCGGCAAGATATGCAGGAACTCAAGATAAAAAAATTGAAAAACTTTTAGGTGAGCTAAAAGGTATTGAAAACAGAAATGCAAAATTTGTTTGCTGTGTAACACTTCTTGACAACAAAGGAGAAATGATTTTTCAAACAGTTGGAGAGTGTCACGGTTCAATAGTAAAAGAGCGAAAAGGCATTAATGGATTTGGTTATGATCCTATTTTTAAAGCTGATAATTATGACTGCACAATTGCAGAATTAAGCGAAGAAGAGAAAAATAAAATTTCTCACAGAGCTAACGCTTTAAGTCAATTTTTAAAATTTATGCACAAAAATTTTAATATTACGTAAAAACAAATGATTAAAAAATTTGTTGATTATATAATTAAATTATAAAATACCATTTTGAAAGGATAAAAATCTTATGATTAGCAACGAAGTATACGAAAAGTTAGAACGTGTGATTAACCCAACACACGATATTAAATTGTTCTCAGGACGTTCAAATCCGAAACTTGCGCAAGAAATTGCAGAAGCTTTAGGTACAAGCGTTGGACCAATGATTATTAAAGATTTTGCAGACGGCGAAATATATGTTCAAGTAAAAGACAGTGTTCGTGGTGACGATGTATTTATCGTTCAACCTCTTTGCAAACCTGTTAACCAAAATTTAATGGAATTGTTAATCATTATTGATGCATTTAAACGTGCAAGTGCAAAAACAATTACAGCTGTAATTCCTTACTATGGTTATGCAAGACAGGACAGAAAAACTTCAGGTCGTGAAGCTATTACAGCAAAATTAGTTGCAGACTTACTTACAACAGCAGGTTGTACAAGAGTTTTGGCTGTAGATTTACACTCAGGTCAAATTCAAGGTTTCTTCAACATTCTTGTAGACCACATTTTTGCAACTTCAATTCTTGTAAAATACATTAAGAGTCTAAACTTAGATATGAACGAATGTGTTGCTGTCAGCCCTGATACTGGCGGTGTTCAAAGAACAAGACACTTTGCAAAAGATTTAGGTTGCCCTCTTGCAATTATTGATAAACGTCGTGATAAACACAATGAAGCTATCGCAAACTGCGTAATCGGTGATGTTAAAGGCAAAAATTGCTTAATGTTTGACGATATTATTGATACAGCTGGCTCTATTACAGAAGCTGCAAAACTTCTTAAAAAAGAAGGTGCTAAAGATATTTACGTTTGCGCAATTCACCCTGTATTCTCAGGACCGGCAGTTCAACGTTTAACAGATGCTCCAATCAAAGAAGTTATCGTTACAAACACAATTCCTCTAGATACAGAAAAATTACCTGAAAAAATCAAACAACTTTCTGTTGCAAATCTTTTAGGTCAAGCAATTTCTCGTATCCACGATGATGAATCTATCAGCTCTCTATTTGGATTCGAAAAAGAAATGAAAGTGTAATTATTTTATTACATACTTTAAAAAGGG
>URRM01000021.1 GCA_900550295.1 uncultured bacterium | reverse complement strand
TACAATGTATTCTAAAAAAGGTACTGTTTACAAAATAGTTAAGAATATTGATTATCAACAAGCCACGCCACAATCAATACAAACCCTCTGATACCGTACAAACTCTAAAAGTTGCCGGCGATACACCTTTAATGAAAGTAAGAAATGGAACTAAAAAGGGATTTGACGAAGCAGGTCCTGGAGACGGAATTAATTTAGCATTTCCTCAATCAAAAACAAGACGAGGACGAGTCGGCAAAGGTTGCTCTCAAACTCTTGATACAAGCTGTAATATGGGAACGATTGACGATTATAGAATTAGGCGATTGACTCCTCTTGAATGTTTCAGGCTTCAGGGTTTTCCTGATGAAATGGTAAAAACTGCCAGAACTCTTGGAATGGCTGACTGTCATCTATATAAAATGGCAGGAAACGCTGTTACCGTAAATGTAATTGAAGCTATCGCTAAAAAACTAGCAGAGGTTATAAATGGTACAACTTAAAGGTCTGTTTAAACTTGCTCCGAGTCTTGCAATAAAATATTTCAAAAACAAAAACAACAAATTAAGTTGGGATTGGTACGAACTTTGGCAAGATGCACATAAAAAATCGTTTACGGTCGCTAAAGTTATGCGAGAAGATATTTTAAAAGATATTCGTTCAGCTTTAGATAAAGCACTTTCTGAAGGCAAAACCTTTAAAGAGTTTTCAAAAGAACTTAAACCAACACTCCAAAAGAAAGGTTGGTGGGGCGAACAAATTGTTGTTGATTCAAAAGGTAATGCCGAAAAGGTTCAGCTTGGCTCAATGTATAGATTAAAAACAATTTATTCAGTAAATATGCAAACTGCATACCAAACAGGAAGATACAAAACACAAATAGAAAACAAAGAAAACAGACCATATTGGCAATATGTTGCTGTTTTAGATGCAAATACAAGACCGGAACACGCACAATTACACGATTTAGTATTCCCTTGCGATGATGCCTTTTGGACAGCATTCTATCCACCTAATGGTTGGAGATGTCGTTGCAGGGTTAGAGCATTATCTGATAGCTATGTTAAAAAACACAATTTAATTGTTGATTCATCAAATAACAGGCTTTCTGAAGAAGAAAGACTCGTTTCTAAAAAATCAGGGGAATATAAACCGGTTACAGTTTATACAGACCCATTAACAGGGAAGAAAATTGCACCTGATGTTGGATGGAGTTATAACCCCGCAGCAGATTTTTAAAGAACGTTTAAATATAATTTAAAGGAGCATAAAATGACGATTGACAAAAAAAGTTTAATTAACTGGGTTGGTGGTAAAAGATTATTGAGAAAAACAATAGAACCACTTATTCCAAAAGACATTATTTCATATATTGAACCATTTGGTGGCGGTGGTTGGATTTTATTTTACAAAGACAAATGGGCTGATTTAGAAATCTATAACGATTTAGATTCAAGACTTGTTAATCTTTTCAGAATTGTAAAATATCATCCGAATGCTTTTAAAGAAGAATACAAGTATTTATTAGGTTCAAGAGAAATGTTCTTCCAATTTATGAATGGTACTTTTATTACTGATATTCAAAAAGCTGTGCAGTTTTATTTTATCATCACTCGCTCTTTTGGTGGCAAAGGCGGAACCTTTGGAACTGTTAAAAAATCTACAGGTGGGGCTTGTAAGTCTCAAGCAAATGTTATGGATAAAATTGATGCGATTCATAAACGTCTTGATAAAGTTATGATTGAGAATAGGGACTTCGAAAAATTAATCAAACAGTACGACCATAAAGATGCATTTTTCTATTGTGACCCACCATACACTTCAGGCTGTGGCTACGATGTAACAACAACAGAAGGTTTTGACCACGAACGATTAAGAGATACATTGAAAAATATTAAAGGCAGATTTTTGCTTTCCTATGATGATTCTCCAAAAGTAAGAGAATTATACAAAGGCTTTGAAATGATAGAAGTTGAAAGGCAAAACGGTATTAATAATCGTCAAGGTGCTGATAGACAAAATAAAACCTATAAAGAACTGTTAATTGCTAATTATTCTATTAAGGAACTTCATCATGCCGGATGAACCAATAGAGATTAAATTGGATAACAAAGCCGTTGAAGAAGCATTGCTTGAAGTTGCCAAAAAAGCATCTGATTTGCGACCATTAATGAAGAATATCGCAGGAATTATGGCAGATTCTACTGAAGAAAACTTTAAGGAAGAAGGCAGACCAAAATGGAAAGATTTGTCAGAAAAAACGAAAACTGCAAGAAGAAAAACAGGACATTATCCCGGACAAATTCTTCAAGTTTCAGGTCAGTTAGCAATGTCTATTACAACACAATATGATAATGAATCAGCTATTATTGGTTCAAATAAGGTTTATGCTGCAATCCATCAACTTGGTGGACAAGCCGGTAAAAACAAAAAAGTTACAATCCCTGCAAGACCTTATCTTAAATTAACTGATGATAATCTTGAAGAAATTCTTGAGCAGACTAAAAGGTATTTAGAAAATTAGTATACCTGTCCGATATCTTTAAGGTAAATCTGCCTTACTTCTTCTAGCATATCAAATCCACATTTAAGATGCTCAAAAAATGTCTTAACATCTTGCATCTTGTCTGCAATATTTTCAATATTAATCATTTCATTATTTGAAAAAATATACTCCCCTTCTTTATCTGTTGGATATCTAAAAGTAAAAGAAGAATCATCTAATTCACCTATCGTTATAATAATATTTTCAATTCGTTTTAATTCTTTCAGCAATTCTTTAAAATTAGGGTCTTTAGACATTTCATACATTTTACTTTTATGTAAGTGAATATATGCACTTTTAAATGTTTGAAAATAGGTTTGAATTGAATGCTCATTTAATTGCTTTATATCTTCAAATTGTAGTTTTTTAATAGTATAAATTGCATTTTTTAGCGATACCTCAATATAATGTCTATAAAGAAATATTATAGGATAGACGGCAGAATCTTTTGAACTATGAAACAGCAATTCGCCTGTATCATCATTTCTATAATTAGCATATTCCTTGCTTATAAAATCAGGATTTAATGTTGCACCTACTAAAACATTTGCAGCATCAAAATAACCATTAGCGAGAATATGCCAACCTAAATCTCTATAAGATAAATAGGCATTACAACTCCAATGTCCATCTTGAAAATTATGTAAATCGATTTCTCTGCTCATTTTATACCTAATTTTTTAAATAAGTAATTTCAAATCTCTTGCAAGGTCTATATTTTTGTAATCTTGTTGTAAATTGGAATACATCTTTACGTTCACAGTTTTGATAAATATCCAAACCTCTATCCAATAGGACTTTATAACCAGTATCTGTTGTAATACTTCTTGCATGAATTGTTGCATCGTATTTAAAACTAAAATTAATACCCATTTGCATACAAGACTCTCTTATTGTTTCAAGATTTCTTGTTTGAGCTTGCTCATTGTATTCGTCAATTGATGTCGTTAATTCAACTACAACCTCATCTGCTTCGGATTTACATTTTTCAACAACTTCTAAAAGTTCCATCAGATTTAAAGTTTGGAAGAAGTTGCGAATGTAAGGATCGATAATTTCAATTTTAGTTGCACCTTTAAACACAGGAGCAAATAATTTTTCATAAGTAATACCAATTTGTTCTTCTTCAAATATAAAATGCTTTTCTTGGAATTCTTCATCTTGTTTTTGAAGTTCTTCCTCTTTTGAAGTTTCTTCTTTGATAGGTTCTGCAACTGTTTCAACTTGTTGAATAGGAGTTAACATTTCAACTGCAATATTTTCTTCTTCCTCGTCAGTTGGTGCATTTTGGTTATATAAACGAGGATATTGAGTTTCTTCTAATGTTTTAACCTCAACTTTTTCGCCTGATTTTTTAGTGTATGAAAAATCAACAGGAGGAAGTGTGGAGTCTATTCTTAAAATTTGGTCTTTAACTCTTTTTCGACCTTCCATTGCAAACTTCAGCAATTCTTCAATTTCATTATCTGTTGCATTTTTATCAGGATAAATAATTTTCATTAAGCCAGAGAATGTTTTCATAACTCCGTCCATATCACGTTTGGATATGCCTGTTGAAACATCAAATCTTGATTTAAATGCATCTGAATAGTCATAATTTCTCAAGCATTTTAGTGCTTCTGAATAATAATCCACCACAAATCCGTAGCCGGTTGTAAATAATTCATTTCTTGTAACATCAACTTCCCAACCCGGCAAATAGAAATAAATACGATCTAAAAATGCTGAATCTAAATATTGAGAAGGTAATTCTTCAAATAAATTTGAGTGTTTTAGCATATATGGAACATTGTGTTTTGTATTCCCAATGAATGTCATTGAAGCTTCAGCATTCAATGTTTCAACACCCCTTGAGAATGACTTATTTGCCATATAACCCTTCATAATATCAACAAGAGCTTTATCTGCTTTTTTGGCTTTTCCTGCAAATTCGTCAAATGCAATATTATCCCAATATCCAACTAAACCTATGTCGTGTTTTCTTGCATTGTTTACAAATAATTTAGCAGCAGAAACTTCTCCACCTGAAATCAATGTTCCATGAGGCGAGAACTCTGTATAAATATGAGATTTACCTGTTCCTTTAGGTCCCAATTCAACAAAATTGTAATTTCTTTCACAATATGGAATTAAACGAATTAATTGAAGAAGTTTTTTTCTCTTGCTCAATAATTCAGGATTAAAACCTATACTTTGAATCAATAAATCAATCCATTCATCAGATGTAAATGCAGCTCTCTTTTCTTTGAATTCATCAAAGTTGAACTGTGATAATTGAATTGGCTTTAATGATGTTAAAGTCCAAGGAACAGCATTATTATCATCTGAATATTGATATTCAACATCAGCCAAACACCAAACACCTGATACTAAAAGTCTTGGGTGTTTTTTTACTGTTTGAGAATCGATTAAAACTTTATTTATTCCCAAATTAGAGAATGTTGCTTTGTAACAATCGTGCTTTTCGTCTAATTCAACAGATATTTTATCAATAACTTTATAGCGACCTTTTTCTTTAATATTAGACTTAATGAGACCTGATTCGTTTCTGTGAACATAGTGTTTAGCAAGAATATTTTTTACTGATTCAATCCCTGCAATGATTGTGTCCTCATCACTTGTTGCACAATACTGACCTAATAAATATTCCAAAACATAAGATGGCACTATTGCATTGCCTTTAACTTCTTTTACGAGGTCTTTTCTTACAACGCATCCGGGAAATATTTCATTTATTTTAGTATCAAGTACGTTCATCTCTCACCATCCTTAAAAATCAAAATCTGTCGCAAAGGTTTTTCTAACAGTGTATGTAGTTGATTTATACTCTTTAAAATGAGTTGTTCCGGCTTCTTGTTCTTGAAGTTTTAATTTAACTTCTTGCCCATTAGCCTCATCAACTTTATTTGTTAATATCAATGTCACAACGTGTTCCCTGTCTCTCGGGTTTTCACTTGTGTAGTCGAATATTACCTCTTGAAGACCAGAAATCAAATCATTGTTTTTATTATAAATACCAATTTGCAAGGTTCTTGGTTGTAATTTATCATTTACTGAATCCATTTGATAAAGTTTAATAGCAATTTGATTGGATGAAATAATATTATTAGTTTTTAATATTTCAACTTCAACTTTGCTTGTATCACTTTCACGCTTTTTGTTAATTTGAATAATTGGGATAATTACTTCTTGAAGAGATATTCCACCATGTACAAATTTAGCTCCTGAACCTTTTTTGCGTAATCTGTTAATGGATTTAGGAAATAAATATTCAAAGTTGTCAGCCAAGCCTAGTGATTTAGCATCAAACATTTTGAATGAATTACTATCCTTTAATCCTTTACCGATAATAAAACGTCTATCTGTATATAAAATAGATGTTCCTTGAGGTTCTTCGCCTAAATAATCACTTTCATCAAGATTTTTATTCTGATAAATAAATCCATGGTCTGCGGTTATAAGAATATTGTTAGCGTTTGCTGCCGTTAATTTCTTAACCAGTTTAATTAATTCGGTAATTGCATCTTCGGTTTCATCAAACACTCTATTTTCTGATTCAAGCTTGTCTCCTATATAATCAATTCTGTTATGGTAAACAAAGAAAACATCACTTTCACGAACAACAGCTTTTAATTCTTCTGACGTTTTATTTAAAACATCTTCTGCTTTATATGCAGTTACTCTCATATTTTGATAACTTTGAAGAATTTTTATTCTGTTTTCTTTACCGGCTGAACAAGTGCCATCAACAAACACAGGAGCATTTTTTATAGATGACTCTTCGTTAATTGTAACTTTTAACTCATTATTTGGCATTAATGCAGCCATCCCAAGTTGAGTGTAACTTGGTAAACAAGAAATCGCAGAAGATATTTGAGCATTGTATCTATCTTCCTGTCTAATTAAAGAAACTAACTCATCACCAATTTCATACCTTAAAGCATCGGAAATAATTACAAATAATTTATTCTTCTTGCCTTCAAATGGTGTAACATAAGTTTTAAAGAAATCTCTTTGTGTTGATTTCCATTCAGTTAATTTGTCAACGTGTTGTTGCCAATTATCATTTGCTTTTAATAAGAATTTATTAGAATAAGTATTTTCAATTTTTTCACTTAAATCTGCTAATAGATTGCTAAATGCTGTTGTTTTAGCAAAATAAACATATTTTCTGTAGTATTGGTCGATTTTATGCCAACATCTAACGTATTTATTTATCGCATCATTTGTTGAATCAGATTCGAACTGTGGATCCCCAACAAATTCATTCATAAATAATGCAGCATATTTTAATGCTTGATAGCAAGTTTTAACCTCGTATTTACCCATCCATCTTGTGTTGTTTCTTTGACGGATTATTGAAAGCACTTCATCTTTTGATATTGTTCTTTTGAAGATGCTTTGAGTTAATGAGTGCAATATTTTCTTATCAATAGATAGGAATACATCACATTCGCTTAATTCTTTTATTGTTCTTGTATCGATATCGTTTTCAATCGCTAAAATATCAGCAATTTCATTTGATATTTTTTCAAACGTTTCTTCGTAACTTCTGCTGTCTTTCCATCTTTTTAAGAATACGTAGCCATCATTAGAAAAACGTTCTTCAGGTTTTAATTCAACACCAACATCGTTTTTATAAGATGCTGATAATAGCTGAAGAACAAAGTCTTTTACACTTGGTTTAATTGATTCGTAGTTATATTTTCTTTTTAATACTGTGTAAAGGAAAGAATCCAATTTACATCTTGAAATTAAATTAATTTTATCTTCTTTTCCGTTTGCATATTCTTCGAGTAAACTTTCCATTACAGAATCAATGTCAGTATCTGATTTTACACAAACTGCAAGCATTTTAAGTCTGATTTTGCTTGTTGTATCTTCAGATGGAACAACCAATTCTTTTAATTTTTCTCTACGTTCTTTGCTTTTAAAGAATTCCGGATGGTTTTCTGTGATTTCTAAATTTTCATAGCCTAAATTCAAATCAGCCAAGCAAAGAGCAGATTGTTCTGTTTTAAATTCGATATTTGATAAAAGCACATCTAAAAGCCAATTATCCAAATCACTTGGTCTTGCAGACTCTTGATAAAGTAAGAATTTTTGTTTTGGTTCTTCTCTTAAAATACGATATTTAACAGCAAATTCATTGTTTTGAAGAATAATTTTAGTTACGTTAGGAAGATTTAAATCATCGAAATATTGACGAAATTCTTTTTTATCGTCATACCAAAACACAACTCTATTATTCTCAAAATGCGTATTTAATGTTTTTTCTATCTGCTTGTCCATTGTTTACCTATGTTTATTTAGCTTTAAGACCGAAGTCTTTAAGTGCTTTTCCGAATTTCAAATAATTAACTTTTACACCATCATCGAGGTCGATTTCTTTTCTTTCAGTTGCAAGTGGATATAAAATATCTCTTTCATATTCATTAACCTCTGTGACAATTTTTTCCATTGTTTCACGTTCTTTTGATGCTTTAATTTTATCAGCTTGTGATGAAGATGCTCTTGTTTCAACAAGTTTGCATTGAGCTATTTTTGCTGATAATTTTTCATCTCTGTAGTTTCTCAAATAGCTGTTCAAGATAACACTTGCAGTATCCTTGTTGTATCTGTGCATATAAACTAAAGCATTGAAATTACCTTTACTTGATGAGAACATCCAATAAATTGGGCGTTTTTGATACATTTGAATGTGGTCTTTATAAAAGTCTTTCATAAAGTAGTTTCTAATTGTATCATCAGCAGTTTCTGTATTCTTTTTACCAAGAACACTTGCAACATATTCTAAATTCTCATCAAAATTTTCTGTGCCAAATGCTGCTTTCAAGAAGTCTTTGAATCTGCTTGTAATATCATCAGAGAACATATGCTCTGCTAATACAGGAATAACTGCATCTTCATCAGCAGGGAATGTTTTATATTTGGAACTATTAAACTCTCCCCCTGCAAAAATAAGACCTTTTTCATCCAATGAATAACGACCGAACATACAGCCAACAGCATAGGAAAGAAGTGATTTAATATCTCTTAATTCGTCTGCTAATGAAACTGTAATATCTTTATCTGCAACATCAGGTGTCATTTCATCCTGTAAGCCATAAATTTCAATAAATAGACGATTTAATTCTTCTTCATTGGCTTTTAATTGATTAAATTGTTGTTCTTTATACTCTTTCCAAGCATTAAAAGATTCTTTAAGATTATTATTAGTTTTAAATCTAATCAACGGATGTTGTTCAAAATTCCATGAAGTTTCAAATGAGTCCCAATCATCCTTGGAAATGCAATTATTTTTCTCAACAAGCTTTTTTATATTTGAACATAAAATAGAATCACTTGGAATTATAACTGGGAATAATGCAATATTTTCAACTTGAAAATTCATTGTTGGATTTATTAATTGTAAAAAATTAATTCCTACAACACTACCAAGTAAGCCTTGAAAATATGTCAAATAGTCTTTATAGTCTTTTTTAGGGAAAATGCCAGATCCAGCAACATCCCATAAGAAACCCGCAGGGTAATATCTTGTTGCCAAACTTGTAGTTGCAATATAAGTCCAGGAAACATATTCCCTCAAATAATAATCTTGAAAAGTTTTTTTACCTCTTGTTTTATCGTCTGGACCATTTTTCCAATATACAACATTTTCATGGTTGCCATACCATTTCCTAAATCCACCACCTTTATTATAAGGAATCCAGTACTGTTGTTTTAAATTTATATCAGAAATCTTTGTAGTATCTAGAGGGATTTTTTTATTTTCAATTTCAAACCAAAGTCTTAAGAAATTGTTATTATCACCAGTGATAATGCCTTGAAAAGTATCAACATATTCTGTAATTGGTTTTATTGTTTTAAATATGTTTTGAATTTTATTCCCAGCCCAATAAGCTATAGGTTCACCTGGTATAGAATGAAAACCATTTTGCTTACATAAATAAGTATGTTCTTTTTTGTTATTTAAATATTTAATTTCTTTTTGTTTTGCATTTGGATATTCTGTTAATTTTATAAAATTTCCACAATAATTTGAGAGTTTGCATTTTCTTGTTACATAAGCAGTTGTTTGAACCACATCCCCTGATAATTCTTCAAAAGCTCGAGTTCCCAAATGTATCATTGTATCTATGCAAGCATTATTTAACAGCCATTTCCTTAATTCTTCATAACTACTTAAAAACATCCAAGAATGTTGGTTAATTGTTGCACTATAAAAAGCTGATTTTGTACGCTTGACAATGACTTCTTTAAATATGGCAAACATATCACCTTTTGATTTTGGATAATATTTTTTTACATATTCAGACAACTTGGAACTCATACCATTGTTCCCCATATATGGTGGATTTGCAACAACACACTCATATTGTTGTTGCATAATTTTTGCTTGTTTTAAAGTATAAGGCAAACGACCTCTGATTTTAGGAGTATTATTTTTTTGTTGTAAAAGATTTCTTATATATTCTAATCTTTCATTCCAAAAGTCAAAATCTATATCTTTAACTTCAAGAATTGAACCGTATTCTTTTGCATCTTTAAATGTATTTCTTAATAATGCAATTTGCTCTTTTGCATAATCAGTATTTTTTACACCTTGCAAGAGTTCATCTTCTACCCAAATATCAATCCAGTCAGTATCCTTAATTGAACAAATATTTAAATCTTTTACTTTATTGAAGATGTTTCTATCATATTCACGAGCCTTCATCATGACGGCAAACTGTGCAAGTTGGGCCGCCCTATCACAGATATCCAAGCCATAAAGGTTATGTTTTAAAATCATTTCAGGGATTTCATTTTCCTGCCACCCTTGTGTTTTATAAATTTCAAACAGAACAGAAAATGCTGTAACTAAAATATGACCTGAACCACACGCAGGATCTAAAACCTTAATATCTTGTGGTTTTAAATCTTTATTTTTTAATTCTTCAAGTTGAATTTTTACTTCATCTTCTTGTTCTGCTGATTCCAAGTAATATTTAAATTGAGATTGCAATCTTTCATCTGGATGAGATTCTAACCATAATTTACCTACAGAGTTTTCAACCATATAACTCACAATCCATTTTGGAGTGAAGATTTGAGTTGCTGCCGGAACATTCTCTTTTGAAATCTTTTTGCCTTTTTTTAGGTCTGCAAAAACTTCATCTTTTTTCTCTGAAATATAGTATTGATAAAGCCAACCGATAACCTCAACATCTTTGCAAGTATCAGCATCAAGAATTTCAACAGTTTTGGTTAATACAGAACTTGTTGATAACAAATCATCAGGTATCAATAATTCTGTATAGTCATTAATGCGTTCAAACATAAATGGCATTAATGCATTAAAGCTATTGCAATAAGAAACTAATAACAATCTATAAGCCTCACCTTGAGGATCTTTGCTAGTCATTGTTCCATTCAATAATTCTCTGATTTTATTTAAAGTTTTAGCATCTGAAACTGCCGAATTATCAATATAACCCATTTTAGCTTCTGCAAGAATTTCAGGTTGCGTTTGACCTTCAGCAGGGGAAACAACACCTATTTTAGAATAACGATTTATATCCATAAATCTTAATGCACAAAATCTGTTAAACCAAGTATAAGCAACCTTTTCAATAACTTGTTCTTTGCCAATTTCTTTAATTAAACCTTCAAGAGCAATAACCGCAGAACGTGATTCACGTCTTGCAAGACTATCTTCTGCTAATACAAAGTCCAACTTTGAGCTAACAGCTTCCATTAACTGTTTTCTAGATTCTTGTGCAAATTTCTTTAATTGTGCTGTATCCATTCATCATTCCTTATAATTGAATTCTTTTTCCATCACTAATTTGTTGAATCATAGCCTCTTTTAAAGATGCAATATATTCTTCAACTTCAGCTTCAGTTGTTAGAATTGGTTTTGAATATTTTGCCTTGATATTTCTTGCAGGGACAAATTCAACTTGTTTTACAGGCTCAACAGGAGCATCAGGTGTTGTTTCATCAACAACAGTAACATCCTGAACTTGTGGAGTTGTTATAACTGATAACCAATGAGAATATTGATTTTCCTCAAAACGAGCCACGTTATCTCTAATAACAGCTATTAGTTTTTCGCCATTTATTCTATCAAATGCAACATTAAAGTCTTCATCTAATCTTTGTTTTTTATCATCAGAAAGTGTTGCAAATTCAGCAATAGAAGTAAGGTTTGTTTTTAGTTCTTCCAATTTATAAATAGCATCAATTTTTTCTTTGCCAATTTTTGCATTCACAAGTTCTTCAACAACATTCAATTCTGATTTGAGGGTTTGAATTGTATTTCCTCTAAAGCAGTTTTCATCCTGCAAAATATTTCTAACATCGTTGATTTTTATTGAATCAATGTATTGGAAGTTTGCCTCTTGGCTTTGCATAAATCTTGTAGCTTCTTCATAGATTTCTCTACCAATACCATTCATAAAGTTTGCAACAGGTGTTACAATGCTTTCTTTTGCAGTTAATATCTCATCATGCAAATCTCTAAAGTCTGTTAAGTACCAAGCATAAGGTTTATTTAAACAGCTTTTAAAAGTTTCTAAAACAGGTTTTAAAACCTTTAAAAATGGATATTGAGTTTCTTGATAAGACAACTTTTCAATTTCATTTGCTTGATTTTTTAACAAATCAGCGACAGCTAAAGCAAGGCTTTTCGCATCCGATTCGGAAGCCGGTTCGTTTGCGAATTCCCCATAAAAATCTTTTAAATTTCTGATTTGAGATGGGGAGAAGTCTGCTTGAGGTTGTAATATCAAGTTTGCTTGTTTTGCAGTTGAACGGATTGCTACTGCTACTTCGTTATCATCTAATATATTTGAATCTTCTTTAACTTCGATTTTTCTTCTTGCACAAAGTTTTGCAATATTACATAAAATCGCAGCATAAGACCAACCATAAGGAATTTTTTCAAAAGCATCAAGAACATTTTTCACAGTTGTTCTAAATGAAACATTCCTTTGAATATAACCTAAAATTTCCTGTTCAGCTTCGCTTAATACTGCATTGTCAGAAGTAAATAAACCTTTTTGTGCATTATTCAGGATTGAGTTAACTTCTTCCTCTTTATATGCGTGTCCACAAAGCATTTTAAGGTTGATATAAGTTCTTCCAACTAACTCTTGGAATGCTTTTATAATTCTTGTTTGTGCGTGTTCGCCACCAACTTCTATTTCAGAACCTTTAATATAAAAACGTGCAGTTGATGCAACTTCTTCAACTTTTGCTTTTATTTGGTTATATCGTTCTTGGTTTTGAGTTAGTTTATCAGTCAAAATACGTTTAACAGACTCTTGTTGAGAGTTGTTCATATTTTCATTGATGTATTTATAAGTTTTTTTGTATAGTTTTAAATCTTCAACTAATCTAAAATCTTGACTTAAACAAACTAATAATTCACGTTCTCTTTGAACTGATGCCATATTGATATTGCTTTCGTTAAAGGCATCAGGATTATCGTTAAATGGAGTAATAACGTTAATTGCTAATTCGTATTCTCTGCCACATAATTTATCGTCTAATTTTCTTGAGAATGGATAATCTCTGCCGTCCTCCCCATAACGAATCTTTGGATTTTTGATTATGTTATCAAAGAATAATTTTGAAAGTTCAGATACAACATCATCTCTGTCAATATCTGTGTTTTTAATTTCTTTTTCGACATCTTTTTCTTCGTCTGTTAAATATTCATAAAGCTCACCGTTTCTTTGAATATATGTTTGTTGTTCAAGGATGTTCAATGCCTCCTCAACCTTTTTAGTAAGGTCGGCAAGGTTTTCGTCAAAATTATGATACATTAGAACACACAAGTTTCTAATGGTAGATTTGAATTCTTTAATGTATTTAACCAAGAATAAAACTTTTAAAACTCTAACTGCAAAAGGATTTTCCAAGTTATCTTCGGCTTTTAAAATTGAAGATTGAATACCTGTTTTTAAAGAGTTTCTAACACCCTCAAACATTTTATCAAATGTAGCAAGCTCCCCAATTTCGCTGTTCTCACTTACATTAATTGCAACGTGTTGGAATACTCCTAACATTGAACGCTCACCAACGGAGCTATATTTACCTTGGAAAGCATCGTGTGATGATAAGTTTTCAATAGCTGATTGGAATAATGGGAATTGATAAGGTATAAACGGATAGCAATCCACAAAGTGTTTTTCGCTTTGGAAGTTTTTATAACTTCTGCTTCCTTCTGCAAAATCAAATAATGTTTTAAAATTATCAACTTCTTTTTTATAAAGAACTGCTAATTCTCTTTCAGCATCAGTATTTTTTGCTAATAAACGTTTTTGAATAACCTCTGCAACGGCTGCACTTGTAAGGTTCATTCTGATTTTAAATCTGTCTTGGATTTTTGTATAGTCGTTTGAATTTAAACGATTTTGCATTTCTCCAAGAACTTTCGACATATCATTTTGTGCGGTTACAATAACCCAAGCCTGACCTTTGCATTTAGTCGCAAGGCTCTCTGCAACAGTTTGCAAATTAACCATTAGTTTTTCATTGTTAGCAATATATTGTCCAACTTCATCAACAAAGAAGTTTAATCTGAAGTTTGGAACTTGTTTATCAATGTATTCTTTAACGTGATTTGCGAAATCTTCTATTGATAAGTGATAATCACTTCTGTGTTTATCTAAAATATTTTCACTATTTTGACCTGTAACAGCATTATATGCTTGGTCGATTTCTCTTGAATATCTGTTAGCTCTTTCTCTACCAAATTCCCAAGTTTGACCTGATGCTTTTTGGAATTCATTTTTAAATGGAACAAATAAACCATCTCTATCTAATTCTCGTTCAAATTGAGCAATATATGCTTGTTTACCGTAATAACCACAAGCCTCGTCAAATACTTTTACAAACACAGATACAAGAGCATCTGTTTCAGTTTTACTAATAACATCCGCTTTTTGGTCAATATTAAATAAGATGCTTTTTGAAGGAATGCGAACAGCGGTTTTCATTGCACCTTTTAAAATTTCATTATCATCAGAGCATTTTTGAACAAATAGGTCTGCAACGCTTTGACCATCAATAACTTTATTTTCAAGCAATAAAGCAAGCATTTTTAAAAGGTGTGATTTACCTGATCCAAAGAAACCTGAAATCCACACACCATTAACACCTTCATATCTATTGTAAGCTTCAAAAAATGCCTCAAGTCTTTGCTCAACTTCGTCTGTTAAAACGTATTCTTCAACTTCTGTTTTAAGTTTTAAATCTTCAACGTCATCTGCTTTGATAACGCCCTCGATTGGTCTATTAACTGCTTTTTTAAAGAATGATGATAAAAATTTCATAATTAAACCTCTTGGATTTCAAAAATGTTTGCTGCTCGATAATATTTATCGTCCGGAAGTTTGCCAAATAAATTCAGAGTTGAACCTGAATTTTGTTGATTAATATACTCGCCGGGGAAAAACATTAAGGTTGGTTTGTCCTTTGCAAATCTCTGCAAATTGTTCAAAATATTGTGTGAACGGATATATGGGAACACTTCCCCAATACCTGTTAAAAACATAACGTCATATTCGGTTTCCTGCATTTTCTTAACTATTGCAGGGGTAACAACTGATTCAACGTCAAGAATAGATTGTAAATCCTCTTTTAATGATGCTTTAGAAATTGTTGATTCGTTTTCTATATACCAATCCCAATCGCCTGTTTCTTTTAGCTTTTCGACAACTAAATCGTAAATATTAACATTCAAAACTTTAACTTTTAATTCAGCTAATTTTTTAATAAGTTGTCCTTGTAATTTTAGCATTTCACTTTCTTTTTTGATTTGATAATCAGCAATAAAAAATGGTACTTCATTGCATAAAATCTGACAATCAAGGAATCTTTTACTAGAAAGAATTTTTACTAAATGATTAAATTTTGAATTAACATCTTGTCCTAACATAAACACTCACTAATTTGGGAATATTCTTAAATATTCTCTGTCGTATCTTTCAATAATTTCTCTTACTTGAGGTGTTATTAACACCGTTGTAATGAAATTGTTTTTATCAATTATCTCTGCCTCACGAAGCATTTTGAATAGAACTTGTTTTAATTTGTATCTTGTGGCATCTGTTATTGTTTCAAGTTCTTCGTGCCAATTTAGTTTTTCATTGAAAAATGCATCATAATCAAGTTGTGTAACTTCAAGCTGAAGCATCTTATATTTTTCATATAAAACTTCACTTGCAAATTCTTTTATAAATGGATACCTTAAACAAACTGCAAACCATAAAATTTGCAACTGTTCTTGTGGCATTCCTTTATAAAGTAAATCTATTGCTTTTAAATCAAGTAGTTTAAGACGAGATATAATTTCGCTTAAAGTTCTTTTTAACGCACCTTCGGTTCTGTACTGTAAAACATTATTTTCAAATGCCGCTTGTGATACCGATTTCCAATCTTGCAAATCAATATATAAATCAACAACTTTTAATGTTTCCGGATGTAGTAAACTTCCGGTTGTAAAAGCCATGCTGTATTTATTATTTTTTGCTACCCTTACACTTTTTTCCATAACTTAATTTTACCATAAACATAGCAGGCGATTACCTTTGATGATATGAATCTTCATAGAATTCATTAATTATTTGTTTTACATACTTTCCGACATATCTATTCAGATATCCACGTAATTTTGGATAATTGTCCGGAAACATTTCATGACCTTCGTATTTTAGATATTTACCGTTTGAAAGTCTTATTCTTAACATCCAAAGAGTTCCATCGCAAATGGTAAAATCTTTCCAATAATATTTGTGTTTCCAATTCTCAATTATTTCAAATATACATTTGGAGAATTTTGCATTGTCTCTAACATTTATCAATGGCGAAATTCCTCCAGCATAGGACGTGAAACAAATTTTCCCTTTTTTGTATTCATAAACTTCTTCGGGATAGCCATATCCGTATTCTGAAAAATAAAGCGATTTAATAAAAATATTATTATCTATTTTCATTTTAATCTTATTGCTTATACTATTTTTGCTTGTCATGTTACACCTCTTAAATTTACTATAACTGTCCGATGTGTCAAAAATGGTCGTAATGTAAAATGATTAATAAATTTGAGTATGGGAGAGTATGATGACAGCAGATAAACCAAGATATTCAAGAGTTTCAGACATTTTAGATTTAGCAATTTTTATGTCTTCTAAAATTCAGGGTGTCACAGTAAATGAAATTTCTGAACGCTATAATGTTTCAAGAAGAACAGCAGAAAGAATGCGTGATAGTTTGACTTGTATATTTCCGTCAATAGATGAAATTGAAACGGATGATACTCAAAAACATTGGGGATTTACTAACTATTCAATATCAAATTTAATCACATTTACACCAAAAGAAATTGCCAATATTGAACAACTGCAACGAAGAACAACAAACAGAGAGCTGAAAGAAGAACTTGGAAAAACTGTTGAAAAAATAAAATCTTTAGCTCGCAAGAATTTGAATTCCGTTGAAAATAATATTGAATTATTTATGCAGACAGAAGGCTATGCAGTACGTCAAATGCCACAATATAAAATCAGTTTTAGCACGTTAGAGGTTATAAGGGATGCCGTTCAACATGCAAAAATAGTTACAGGTATCTATCATGATAAAAAACGCAGAATAGAGCCTTTAGGTTTGATTTATGGCGAAAAAATATATTTAGTTGCAAGAGAAAAAGCTAAAGGCAAAGATATTTATACATTTTTATTGCATAAATTTAGTGATTTAAAATTAACAGATAAAACATTTGATAAAAAAGGATTTAATTTGCAAGAATACACCAATTTATCATTTGGAGTTTATCATGGGGAAGTTTTAAATGTCGAGTTACTTTTTGATAAGGAACTTTCGCAAGAAGCAAGTCAATATAACTTTCATCCAACTCAAGTTGGTAAATTTAACGATGATGGTTCATACACTTTAAAATTCAAAGCAAGTGGAAGCAAAGAAATTATATGGCACGTTTTTAAATGGGGTGCCGGTTGTAAAATTGTTAAACCTGCAACGCTTAATAAACAATATAAAGAATACCTTACAAAGGTTTTAAATAATCAATAAGTCCGTATTTGACATAGTGAGCTTTTATAATATGAACAATATTTATAAAAAATCGTTATAACAGTAAGGAGTAAATATAATGAGAAAAATTTTATTGTTTTTATTTGCGTTTTTTATTTTTGCAGGATGTTGTTTTGCTGCAACTACAAATTCTTTTGATAAATACGGTTCAAAGACAGGCTCTTTCAGAACTAACGGCTCAACAATAAATCAATATGACAAATATGGCAGCAAAACCGGTTCATATAGAAAAACTTCAAGCGGCTATAATTCATACGATAAATATGGCTCAAAAACAGGAAGTTATCGAAAAACATCTTCCGGATACAACTCTTATGATAAATATGGAGCTAAAACAGGAAGTTTTAAAACAAATTCAAACGGTGTAACAACACAATATGACAAATACGGTTCTAAAGTCGGAACATTCAAAACAGACTCAAGTGGTAGAACTACTCATTACGACAAATACGGCAGAAAAGTTGGAAGTTATAAATAACTATTCCTCGTCAGAATATTCGTAATTTGCCCATTTCTCACGTTGTAAGGCTTTTTTATCGCACTTTGTTTCTTCAGGTTCATCCCAACCAAATTCATACATATTCGCCATTTCTTGTTCTTTGGCTTTACGATTTTTATCATCACTTCCAAATAATAAATCGAAGAATCCCATATTTAAATTCCTTTCTTTGCAGTTTTATTATATTATAAACATACGTCAGAAATGGACTAGTGTTTTTTTTTGATTTCTTAAATTTTTATTACATTTACAATCCAAATAAGGGCATTTGCCGTCTTTTATGTGTAATATTTCAGGTGTTATATATTCAACATCAATACCATGAATTTGTCCTAATTTTTTTACTCTATTAAAATAAACCATTTCAGTTTTAGGGTCTTCAAGAATTAATACAACCATTGCTTTTTTACCTGTCATATATTGGTAGTGTAATGCTTGTCCAATAGATTCAGCCCATTTATTAGCGAAATCAAACTCGACAGCGTGGCAGGAAGTCAAACAATCAACTCTTGTTTTATCTTTGTTTTCATATTCCTCAATGCCTTTATGAGCAGAACACCAAGCATGTTGATATGAAGATTCGCTATGTGCGTGGTATGCATATTTGAAACCATTTTTAGCATATCTATATTCAACTGCAAAAACGCTTTTGTTAATAAGAAAAATTAGGAATATAGCAAAAATAATACAATAAAAATTTTTCATTATTTATAATATCCACCCATTCCATCAGATCTTATATGACCTTCATTTGTATAGTATCCACCCATTCCGTCTGACCTAATATGGTCATTGTCTGTATAAAAACCTCCCATACCATCACTACGGATATGTCCATTTTTAGTGTAGTAACCACCTAAGCCGTCTGACCTGACATGGTCGTCATTTGTATAGTAACCGCCAAATCCATCAGAGCGAACATGTCCATTGTCAGTATAAAAGCCACCCATTCCATCATTTCTAATATGTTCTGCATGAGCAGGAATGGTTAATGCTAAAAAACAGAGAATTGCTATAAACTTAATTTTCATTTTTACCTTTCTTATACTTATGTATTTCAGTATTCAAAAAGTATTATAAATTTTAATCACGTCAAATATGGACTTACTGTTTTAATAGGCTGTAATTACAGTCTATTAAATTGAATTTATCATTAAAATTGTAATTATGCAAGATAACTCTCAAAATAAGACTGCAAAACTTGTTAAGGCTATCGGAGAAATAATAAAAAGACATAGAGAAGAACAAAATAAAACTATGTATAAAATTTCTGCTGAAGCCGGTGTTCCAAAGGCAACTTGGAGAGAATTAGAACTTGGATTAAAAGATTTTAGATTCTCAACAATATGGAAAGTTGCTGAAGGTCTAGATATGCCTTTGGATAAACTCATTAAAGAAGTACAAGATAAATTAGGGGATAAATTTTCTCTATCTGATTTAAAATAGTATTTTACTTTCCCTTTTCACTACAAATTTTATGTATATAGTTCTCGTTGACTTTACACAATATACATAAATTCATTCTTGAACGCTTTGTACCGTCATAAACACGTTTTATGTATCGTTTTATAAGTTCTCTGTCCCAATATTTTGTCATCGTAAAAACACAGCCTGTGGCTTCTGTTAATAATTTTATTGTTGCAGACATTCCGATTATACTTGCCATTAATTTTAAGTCTTCGGTTGGAAAATCTTCGGATGTTGCCGTATCTATCCATGGATACTTTTCTTGTAAACACATATATAGCTCCTAGGGGTTGGGGTAATGGTCTCATCAGTTAACGCCTAACGTTAAGACGGTCAGATTGCACCGTTATCCGACCGTTTCGACCTGTTAGATTCTTGCCATTGGAGGAAGCATTACTTCGCAAGTCATATTGGAAATTTTGTCCATCATAGACTGCAATAAATCCATTTGTGCCTCAATGTTTGTACATTTTAGCCTACGGGAATCTTTGCATCTGTAATCAGCATTGTCATCAAGCATAATGTCTGCAAACTTTAATTTTGCCTGTTCACATTCCGCTACCAATTCTTCCATTTTCATAGTCATCATGTTCATAACTTTTTCTTTCATTGACATTGTTGAGTTTTCCATAGTTTTTTCTCCTTTTCTTTTATGTACCTCTTAAAAGCTGTTTAAACCGCTTTTAAATCTTTTTCTTTTTTAATTTTTTCTAATACAGCTATAAGTTTTGAAGCTTCTCGTTTGGATAAAAATTTAATGTCATCAATTTTACATTGGCGTTTTACAAATTTTCTTAAACTTCTAATTTGCTGTACACTTTCTGCTGTATTGCAAATATCCCACCAAATTGCCTCTATTTTTCTTAATTGCAAGGGTGTGGACATTTTAGAATCTCTTTCGCTTAAGTCATCGTATTTTTTAGGTTTTACAAGTTTCAATTTTTTTGTTTTATCCTGCAAAATTTCAATCAGGATATTGGCTTCGGTTTCAGTAAGTTTTTTTGAGCTGTAAACACCGAAACTTGCGAGCATCTCACGATATAAATCGTCATCAAGTCCCAATATATTTTTAAGAGTATGAATTTGTTTAATTTGTAGTGATGTACTCATAATGTTCCTGCCTTTGTAATTCTTTCCCTCTCGCAATACCTACTTGAACTCCGAAAATAAAGACTGCAAGTAATATTAAAAAGGTGTATAAAAATCTTTCAAATTTTGTATAGTTTTGCATAATTCCTCACACCAATATCTGTTTTACACTTGCTTTTATGACCTCTTCATCTACTTCAACTTCATTCAATTCAGCAATACGGATTGCTCTGACCAAAAGTTTGGTCAGAACTCTCGTATTGCCTGCACAGAACGCAGAAAGAATGGGGTAGATGTGTTTGTAATTTGGAAGGAGTGAAGAGATAATAGCCTGTTTATCATCATCATTTAAAACTTCTAATTTTGCATACATTCCAACCCTAGAGAATAATTGTGCATATTGACGTTTTTCGCCTTTTAAATTAGTTATTAAACGTGGCATTCCGACTAATAAAATGCCAACATTTGCTTTGTCATAAATTCTTCTTACCAATTCAAGTGATTTGTATGGCAAATGCTCTGCCTCATCGATAATTATTAATCGACCTGAAGATTTAAGTTTATCAACAATATCGCTAAACATTGCATGAATTGTGCCACATCCGTCATATCCTAATTTTTTGTGTATTTCGGAAAATAAAACTTTCGGAGTGTAACCTAAATCTGCCTCAATTAAAATAACATCAGGGTTTTCAATAGCATATTTTTTTACAGCAAATGTTTTTCCAACACCTGCAACACCACAGCAAACTCCAATCTCATTTTCAACGTGGCAAACTTTTGCAAT
This sequence comes from uncultured bacterium, assembly GCA_900550295.1. GTDB lineage: Bacteria > Cyanobacteriota > Vampirovibrionia > Gastranaerophilales > Gastranaerophilaceae > UBA6984. Next base: position 307 of record URRM01000021.1, on the reverse strand, counting down.
ATTAAAAACATCCTGTGCGACACTTGTTTCAACAAAATCGATATTAATTCTGCCTTCACGTAATTTTTCGATATCAATGAAATGAGAAACCGCTTCTTCGATTTTTTTGACATTACCTTTATAGTTACCATTGAGCCATAAGTGTAGTGCTGTTGAAGAAATATTCATTGCTTTTGCAGTATATGCAAAAGTATATTTCTTTTCTTTCATTAACTTGTGTAATTCATCAATTAAACTCATAATTCCTCCTATATAGATGACAACAGAATTTGATAATTTTTATTCCTGCCTGCAAGCTCAAATCTAC
>URRM01000020.1 GCA_900550295.1 uncultured bacterium | reverse complement strand
TATGTGAATTTTGTACATCGGAAATTCTTCGTCATTTTCTTGAAAATGTGCAAAATCAATGTCACTACGCTTTCTTATAAAAAACAACGTCTTAATTACATTGTCTTTGTTTGAGGTTTCCAAAGAGTATCTGTAAAAATATTTGTCCGTGTCGTTAAGTAGCAAATACCTTTGTTTTTTCAACGGCCTTTTTCTTAACGTTATTTCGTTGTTTTCATTAAATTGTGAAATATAAATTAATTTTGGGTGTCTAAAAATTTCTTTTATCAAATCTTCTTCAAGTGGAGTTTCTATGAACTGTTTGTTTCTGTTGTTGTAAACTATTTGATAAAATTTCACGTCAAAAATATGGTACGTAATCAATTTACCTTTGTATAAAAATTCATAATTTGAGCCTGCAGGAGTGTAGACCTCACCCATCGGAGAAACGTATTCGGAATAGCTTCCAGAGCCTTCTGAAACTCTGCGTGTAACCTCCAGAATACATTTTTTCTTTTGATTTGGTCGTTGATAATACCATTTGTCCGAACAATATGAATAATAAATCATTTGACCGTCTGACACACCTGCATAAACTTCATCCGCAACTTTTGCCATTGTTGGAGTAATTGCAAAAACGGAGATTAAAGCAGTTAAAATTAAACTTTTTTTGAATAAATTATACATGTTTAGACATCACCTTAATAAAATTTGCTATTGAACGGTCGTAAGAAGCTTCGCCTGCTGCTGTAAAAAAGCATCCGGGAATTTCGCCTTTTTCTCTGTGGTGCCTTACGCAATCACAGCAAATACCTCTGTTTCTGCAAGTTGTACTGGTGCAAGTACAATCTAGTTTATTATCGTCTTTTTTGCATTCCATACCTAAACTCCTTTTTTAATATCAAACATTATAACAAAAGGATTTTTATTTTGGCAATATGATATTAAAGTAAAGCAAAAAAATATCGTTTTTACGAATCTGTTCTAATACTAAATTTACAGCCACAATAATTTTGGCGATACAAATTCAATTCTTTTGAAATTCTATTAGTTTTCAAAAATCCGTCTTTTTTCTTAAAATCTACTGCCAAGTAATTCAAGTCATATTTTTTAGCAATATTCTCTCCAATTTTTGAAAGCAATGCAAAATTTTTATGCGGACTTATCACAATTGAGGTTGTAAAGGTGTCAATCTTAAGTTCTTTTGTTTTTTTTGCGGTTTCTTCCAAGCGAATCCGAAAACAAACTTCACAGCGTTTACCTCTTTCAGGCTCGTTTTCAAGTCCTTTTACAGCATCAAAATAGAAATCTTGGTTATATTCACCTACTATCAACTCGCATTTGTGGTAGTTGCAAAGAATTCTTTCCATTTCCAAGCGTTTTTCATACTCGAAATCCGGATAAATATTTGGGTTAAAGAAATAAACAACAGGCTCATAACCCAATTCTCTTAAGTTCAAAATTGGGTACGCAGAACAAATTCCGCAACAAGCGTGTAGTAAAATCTTTTTGTTTTCCATGGTTTACACTACAAAATCTTTACTTTTCTTGTGCTCCGTATTTTATCAATTCTTTTTTCAAAACAAAGTCCGGTAAAATACCCATATTCACTTTTTGGTTATTAATTGAATATGCCGGAGTTCCGTGCAAGTCAAATGAATGAGAATAATTAATATCTGCTTCCAATTTTTTAACCAAAGCAGGATCTTGAACATCTGCCTTTAATTTATCCAAATCCAAGCCTTGTTCTAAAGCGATTGCCCATACATCGTAATCTGTCATTGGTTGTTTCAAGTATAATTCTGAACCAAAGCCCCAATAATTACCTTGTTTTTCTGCAGCAAGAGCATACAATGCCAACACGCAAGCCCCAGGGTGAACTTGAGTTGGTATATATTTATTACATTCTGCATCAAGTGGAAATTGGTAATGTACAACTTTTACGTTTTTAAGCTCACTTACTGTTTTGCAAACAATAATATTGAATACCTGACAAATTGGGCATCTAAAGTCTGAAAATACAGTTAATACAACTTCACCGTTTTCATCACCCAAAACATTACTTTTAGGTGCGTATGGATTTTCTTGTTTTTCATTCATTTTAATATATTTTTGAATTGAATTAATTCTTTTAACTTGTGGAGCTAATTTTAAAGATACAGAGGTATATATTAAAAATCCTATGCCACAAACTGCAACTACAATGAATGCAATTAAATATTTTTTAACCTTCAATGCGCTCAAAAAGTCATAGAATGAAGTTTTAAATATTTCTGCAAATCCGTGTCTTGTATAATCATTCATTGCCAATAGGCCGATTAAAAGGTCTAAGATATAAGTTAATACGCACATTATGCATAATTTTTTAATTTGGAATAAGCTAACGCATAGTAAAATCATGGAGATAGTAAAAGAAATTACACCCAATGCAGCGATATATGCATAAGGATTTTTAAATACTTCTAAAAATTTTAGCAATTTTGTTTGAGCCAACTTTTTAGCACACATCATCAAACCGATAAATGCGTATAAAAACATTCCCCATAAAGCTAAAGGAATACCGAAAAATTGAGAGTCTTTTGTTTTTGCAACAGAATCACAGTCAATAAAATCATTAATTGAACAAAAACTTGCGTGTGCACCTGTCATAAAATTAGCTTTATAATAAACAAAAGCTAGATATATAGTTGTCACTATACCAATTAATGTGACACCTAAAATTGTCCATTTTTTCCAAGTTTTTATATCATAAGTGCCAACAAATTGGTTTTCGTTATCTTGAATATTTTCCATTAAAAACTCCTTAAATATTTGGTAAATCACCTTTAACTGTTGCGATTATATCACAACCCAAGTTAAACGCTTTATGTAAAGCTCTCAAAGCATCATTTGCCACATCTGCATCTACAAGACAGCTAATTTTTACTTCGCTTGTAGAAATCATTTTAATATTTATATTTAGGTTTGCTAAAGTGTCAAACATTGTGGCAGCAACCCCTGGTCTGTCAATCATACCTGCACCGACAATTGAAACCTTTGCGATATTGTCGTCGATATGAATTTTTTCTGCTTTAATTTCGTCGTTGATTTTATCAAAAAGTTCCATTGTTCTAGGCAAATCTGTCTTATTGATAGTGAATGCAATATCATTAGTATTGTTGTGTAATCTTGCGTAAGATTGAATGATAGTATCTACAGAAATATGTTCATCTGACAAAGTTGTAAATATTTTTGCAGCAACCCCAGGTTCGTCAGGTACGTCGCAAACAACAATTCTTAATTTTGACATATCAACAGCTACGCCTGTTACAGGTCTACATATTTCCATATCGTCATACTCTCCTTTAATCAAAGTTCCCATATTTGACAAGTTAAAACTACTTCTTACCCTTACCGGCATATTAAATTGTTTTGCAGTTTCAACTGAACGAGGATGTAATACATTTGCACCAACGCTTGCCAATTCAAGCATTTCGTCATATGTAACAACTTCTAATTTAGAAGCATTAGGCACAATTCTCGGATCTGTTGTGTATACACCTTCTACATCGGTATAAATATCACAACGTTTAGCCTCCAGTGCAGCTGCAATTGCAACGGCAGATGTATCAGAACCGCCTCTGCCCAATGTTGTAATTTCCCCGTCTTCGGTTACACCTTGAAAACCTGCAACTACAATAATTTTACCTTCTTCTAAGTATTTGTTTAATTTTTCTGTTTTAATATCGATAATTCTTGCTTTATTATGAACATTTTCTGTAATAATGCCAATTTGCATTGCATTCATACTTACCGCATCATAACCTTGAGCTTGAATTGCCATAGATAATAACGCAATAGAAACACCTTCACCGGTAGATAAAAGCATATCTAATTCTCTTGATGAAGGAACATCACTTATATCTTTTGCCATTTTCATCAAGTAATCGGTAGTATGTCCCATTGCTGAAACAACAACCACGACATCATTGCCCAATTTCTTTTCTCTGATTACTGAATTGGCAACGTTTTTAATTTTTTCTGTATCGGCAACTGATGTGCCTCCAAATTTTTGAACTACTAGATTTCGCATAATCAACCTTATTCATTCAAAATTATAATACAAATTACAGTGTTTGCAAGTGGTTTAATTAAGCCTCTAAAATTTCATCGGCTATTTCACGGAAAGCTCCATCACCACCACACACTGAGGTCATTTGAATATTCTCAATTTCTTTTATTTTTTTATTTGCATTCGGAACTGTAAATTTTGTACCTGCAAATTTTAGGCATTCTGCATCGTTCACATCATCACCAACATACAAAATTTCATCCGGAGTTAAATTATTTCTTTCAAGAATTCCTTTTAACACTTCAAGTTTATTTCTGATTCCTTGATGAACCTCTGTCAATTTAAAATTATTTGATATCATTTCAATTGCAGAATTTTTTTCACCCGAAATAATACCAACCAGATAGCCGTTTTTAACCAGCAAAGAAACACCCATTACGTCTTTAAAACTAATACGTCTTGAGATTTTTTTATCTTCAGAGATTATAACAGTATTGTCCGTAAAAATGCCGTCAAAGTCAGAAACAACCATCCTTACTGATTTTGGAATACTCACAACTAAACCTTTCTAAGTTTTTTTATAATTGGTAATTCGCTGTCATAAACTTTTTTAACACCGTCACCCATAAGAGTTTTAACTTGTCTGATATCTCTTACGATACGGTTCAAGCCGTCAAATTCTAAGCTTGCAGCTTGGTCTGAGCCCCATAAAGTTCTATCTGTTGTAATATGACGTTCTACTGCACAAGCCCCGACTACTGTTGAAAGAATTGTTGGAAAGATACCTTTTTCATGTCCGGAAAAACCTATTGGACAATCAAAACGCTCTTTTAATACAGGTATTACTTTCAAATTTATTTCTGAATTATCAGTTGGGTATGTTGAAGTACAGTGATAAATAATTAAATTTTCTTTGCCTAAAATCTCAACTGCGTGGTCAATTTGCTCCATTGTACTCATGCCGGTAGCCAAAAATATCGGTTTACCTTTTGCTTTTGTATATTTCAAAAGTTCATCATCTGTCAAAGAGGCTGAAGCAATCTTGTAGCAAGGAGGGTTAAATTGCTCGATAAAATCTACAGAACCTTTATCCCAACAAGATGCATACCAAATAATACCCTTTTCTTTGCAATATTCATCAATTTCTTTATATTCGTCATAACCAAATTCCAAGCCACGTTTTAAATCACCATTTGTAGTACCGAAAACGCTTTCACGTTCTTTTGCCAATTCTTCTTTTGAATAAACAACGTCTACAGTTCTTTTTTGGAATTTAACAGCATCACATCTCACAGAAACTGCCAAGTCTATTAACCTTTTTGCCAAAGCCAAACTACCATTATGGTTAATACCTATTTCTGCAGTGATAAAACAAGGTTGTCCGTCACCTATTAGTTTATTTGCTACTTTTACTGTTTTTGACATTATTCAACTACCTACTTCCTTGTATGTTTATAAATATTTTTTGTATAAACCAAAATCTTCTGATTTATTTTCTGAATCTTCATTTACTTCTTCTGTGTCAGGAATGTTTGATTTTATCTCTATATCGTCTTCTTGGTACATATTTTCGTTTTGAGGATAAATCTTATCTAAAGGCATTGTTTTTGACAATTCTCTTTGGAAAATTGACTTAACTTCATCGGTTGAAACTTTAGAATTTTCAGTTTCGTCTAAGTCTTTAATTAAATTTATAGACTCATTTGTAACCCCGATTAGTAACTTTTTGCCGGCAATTTCAATTACGTGTAATGTTTTATTATTGCCGATTTGTGTTGTTGAATGAATAAAAATTCTTTCGTTATCTAAACCTTTATATTGTTTTTTTACGGCATTGTGACCAAGAACATTCAACTTTGCGTAAACAATACCTGTAATATAAATTAGTAAAATTACAACGCCAAGCGCTATTACAACAGAGAAATAATTCACATCTGCAGAATGTTTCAAAGCTCTGTGTATGCTTGCCGGAAACATACTATCAGCATATGATGCTTGCACTGTGAAAATTAATGACATTAATAATAAATAGTATTTTTTCATATAAGCCTCATTTAACAATTATTGAATTTGAATTATTAATATAGTAACATAAAAACAGAAATTCAATACAAAAAGGTTAACAAACATGATTTGGTTCTTTGCACTAAATTTATTCGTAATTTTTATTTTTTTGATGCTTCTATTGGTATCTAAAAAAACTACTCAACGTTGGGCTAAAATGAACGATTATATTGGTGCCGTAAATGAAACATTAAAATCAGTTAGATATGGTGATTTGGGTAAAAAGATGAAGAAGATTAACCCTGAATCATACGAAACACTTACTGATAGCATTAACCAACTTATAGACACACTTAGCGAAAAAGAACGAGAAGTTGCCCAACAACAAACTGAATTAATCCACCAAAATAAGTTTTTGGAGGCTATTTTAAACTCATTATCAGATGGTTTATTGATTATTGACAAAAAATATAAAATTTTAAGAACAACTCCAAAAGTTTTGCAATGGTTTAATGAAAGAGGCAAGGATGTTTTGAGAAAAAATCTTCTTGAATACATACATATTCCTGATGAAACCCCAATTGAAAAACTTGAAAATACTGAAGTTTATATAAAATCGTACTCTGATGATGCGTTTGAAGCAACAACAATGAAGCTTCAACTTGAAGATAAAAAGAAGAGATTTATTGTAATTCTAAAAAACGTTACAAACCAAAAAGAATTGGAACATTTAAAAGAAGATTTTGTTGCAACACTTACGCATGATTTAAAAGTTCCGATTATTGCCGAATCTAACATTTTGGAATTTTTGCTTGATGAAAAATTTGGCTCAATTACTGACAAGCAAAAAGAAGCCATAATAAATATGCAAACCTCTAACAAAGAGTTGATTGAACTAGTTCAAGTCCTGCTTGAAACTTACAAAATCAAAGACAATGGTGCAGTTTTATATTTGGAAACCTTTGAAATTAACCCATTTATCAGAGAAATTGTTAACGAAATGAACGCTATTGCAGAAAAAAGCAATTTAAAAATAAAATACAAAGAGTACGAAAATATTACAATTACAGCTGACAAAATGCAATTAAAAAGGGTTATTAAAAACTTAATCCAAAACGCAATTTTACACAGTGACACAAGCAAAAATATCGACATAAAAGTCGTAAAGACAACAACCGACGTAAATATTTCCGTCATTGACCACGGTAAAGGTATCTCTAAAAAAGACATTGAAATGGTCTTCAAAAAATACTATTCTACAGCAAAGAAATTCCGTAAAATCGGAACCGGTTTAGGGTTATACTTGGCTCAACAAATCGCAAAATCTCACGGCGGTGAAATTACGGTAAATAGCGTTGAAGGACAAGGCACAGAATTCTGCATCAGAATTCCAAACACTAAATAATTAACTAATAAATTAATTTTGTTGTATAATACGACTATGGATATACTAAAAGCATTACATATTGATAAACAAAAAGCGGTAGGTGTAGCATCTAATGGAGTTTATGCTCTTTTTAGAGTGTTAGAAAAAATGATTGAAATCAGAAACATAAACTACCCTGAACAAGAGCAAAACGTTATATTCGCAATGTGGCATGCAAAACAATGTAGCTTACACGGCATTCCATTTGAAAAAAGAAAAAACGTTAATATATTAATCAGCCGTTCTGACGATGGTGAAATTATTGCAAGAGTTGTTCAAAAGTGGGGATTCAACACTGTTAGAGGCTCAAAAGATAACAAAGGCGACAGAAGAAAAGGCGGAATTCAGGCAACATTGCAAATGATTGACAGATTAAAAGAAGGTCAAAATGTTGCAATTATGGTGGATGGACCGGCAGGACCTTATCACGAAATCAAAAACGGCGTAATCAAGGTTGCTAAAAAAACAGGTGCCGCAATTATTCCGATGACTTGGTATTCACCTAACAAAAGTCTTTTAAAACTTCCCACTTGGGATAACTTTGAAATTCCTATGGGTTTCACAAAATTCGTAAACCTTTATGGTGAACCTATATTCATTTCAGAAGATGCGGATGTTGAAGAAGATATTCGAGTAAAACAAAAATTAAAAGAAGCTCTTTTAGAGTTAGACAAAAAAGCTTCGGAAGCGTTTAAAGAGGCATACAAAAAACAAAAATGACAAAAAAAATAAATGTGATGGCAATCCAAATGTCATCTGTGCTTGGGGATAAAAAACAAAATATAGAAAAAATAAAAAATTTAATCAATAACAACGCAAAACCTGAAACAGACATTATATTTTTGCCGGAGGTTTGGACAGTAGGATGGGCTTGTGAATATTTCCCTGAATCAGCAGAAACTCTTGATGATAGTGAAGTTATAAGAACTTTATCAGAACTTGCAAAAACACATAATGTAAATATTGTCGGCGGTAGTTTTATTACAAAAAAGGATGGCAAAATGTTCAACACTTGCCCTGTAATAAATAGAAAAGGCGAACTGATTGCAACTTATGACAAGTGCCATTTATTTTCATATTACGGCGACAAGGAAGGTACATATATTACAGAAGGTTCAAACCCTGTAATAGTAGATATTGAAGGTGTTAGAGTAGGCTTAACAATTTGTTATGACATCAGATTTCCTGAAATATACAGAGCATATGCATACAAAGGAGTTGATTTGATGGCAAATATGGCGGCGTGGGGTTCAAAAAAAGAAATTCCTTGGGTTTCAATGACTCACTCACGAGCTGTAGAAAACCAATGCTATTTCATAGCTCTAACTCAATCCGGAGCTATTGAACACGGAGAGTTTAACCTTGGTAAATCTACAATTATTAATTACAAAGGTGATAATTTAGCTGAAATTACATCCGATGAAGGTGCTATTTTCGCCACATTAGATATTGATGAGCAAAATGATTTCAGAGCAAAATGTACAGTTTTGAAAGATGTTCACAAAAGTTATGACGTAAAGGAATGTTAGATATGAAAAAGATATTATTCACATTATTTTCAATAATTTTATTTACACAAAGCGTTCATGCAATGGATAGCGGATTATTCAACAAAGATATTCACCGTTCAGGCATTCACAAAGGCGCAGTTTCAGTATCAATAAAAGATTTAGATACAGGTAAATCAGTGGCAGAGTTGAATTCGGAAATTCCAACATCACCTGCATCAACACAAAAACTTTTAACTTATTTACCATCTCTAACTGTTCTTGGCGAAGATTATAACTTTTCAACAAGTATTTATAAAACTAAAACAGGAGATTATTACTTAGTTTTAGGCGCAGATCCTTATTTAACAACAAAAGATTTATTCAACTTGGTTTCACAACTTGGCTTAGCTAAAAAATCTGAAATCAAAAATTTATATATTGATGACACAATTTTAGACAACCAAAATTGGGGAGAAGGTTGGCAATGGGACGATGATTTAAACAAATTAATGCCAAAATTTGGTTCATACAATTTGGATAAAAACTTATACACAATCATTGTTAACCCAACAAAAGTAGGTTCACCGGCTGATATATTCACCGGCATTTTCTACCCAACAACCTTCATAAATCAAACAAAAACAACCTTGAAGGAAACTAAAGTTGATTTTACCAGAGAAAATTATATTTCACCTGATTCACTAACCGTTTCAGGTCCTGTTGCTCAAACAGTTAAAATTCAAATTCCTGTAAATTACTTAAGAAGATACTTCTTATTAAGAATGGATGATACCTTTACTAAAGCAAAATTAGGTTATTACGGCAAATATCCAAGAGCAAAACTACCAAAAGGAGCGGTAAAAGTAGCAGAAATAAAACACCCAATCAGTATGGCTACTGTTGATGTTTTGAAAAACAGCAACAATTTAGTGGCAGAAACAGTATTTAAACTTGCTGGTGGAAAACACGTAAATGGTACAGGTAGTGCCATTTCAGCAATTGCAATGTTTAACACATACTGTTCAATAAACAAGCTTGATTGTACAAAAATCAGATTAACTGACGGTAGTGGAGTTTCAAAAAACAACCTAGTAACTGCAAACTTTATGACTGATTATATGGTTACAACAACCAAAATTTTTGGATTAGAAAAACTTGAATCAATGCTAACTAAGCCAAAAGAAGGAACTTTGGCAAACAGATTTTTCAATATGCAAGGCAAACTTTGGGCTAAAACAGGAACACTTGCTAACATAAGCGGAATTACAGGCATAATGACAGCCAAAAGTGGTAAAAATTATGCATTTAGCATTTATATAAATGACGGCAAATCAAGCGAAAGCGATAAAAAAATGCTTGAAGAATTTATTATAAAAACAGCTTATAGCAAATTCTAGCAAGCATCTTTAAATTATTTTTTTTAAACACCACGTGCTATTCAGCCATGTGGTGTTTTTCGTATGAACCTACGAATCTATAAAATTTTGCTTTTGATTTGATTTCTTCTAATGCATTATGTATTTTTTCTTCGTTGCAATGTCCATCAAAATCAACATAGAATGTATATTCACCAAATTTAGTTTTTGAAGGACGTGAATCAATGTAAGACATATTGATGTTGTGCTTAAAGAAGATTTCTAACATTTCTAGCAAAGCACCAGACTTGTTTTCGGTAGAAAATGCAATACTTGTCTTGTCATTGCCTGTAATTGGAGTTTCATAATCACCAATTAAGGCAAAACGTGTTTGGTTATTTGGTTCGTCATTAATATTTTCACAAATAATATTCAAATTGTACAATTGAGCTGTCTTTTTGCTTCCGATTGCAGAATAAGTCAAATTGTAAGCATCCAACATACGAGCAGCTTCGGCAGTACTTGAAGCTCTAACAATATCTAAATTCATTGGCAATTGAGTTGAAATAAAATTGTGACATTGTGCCAATGCTTGAGGGTGAGAAATTACACCTGTAATGCTGTAAAGTTCGGTAACTTTAGATAGCAAGCAATGATGAATAGGAATAACCAATTCAGACAAAATTCTAATATTAGGATTTTTTGTCTTAATCAAGCAATCACTTGATTCTCTAACTGCACCTTCAATCGAGTTTTCAATCGGAATAACACCAATTGATTGAGGATTATCATCAACAAAATCAATTACACGGCTTATCATATTCAAAGGCTTTTCCTCAGGATAAATGTCGTACTTATCCTTAAATTCGTCTTTTGCTATCTCAGCATAAGAACCCCCAGGTCCTAAAAAAGCAATTCGCATAACGTCTGATAAAAAATTCATTGATAATTCTCCTTGTTTTTATTATAATCTTACCAAAAGGGAATAAAAATGACAAATATCAAATTTGGGACTGACGGTTGGAGAGCCGTTGTAGGTGAAGATTTTAATTCAGAGAATGTAACTCTTGCAACAAATGCAATAGCTAAGTATATTTCAGACAATTTTGGATTAGACAAAAAAATTATCATTGGATATGATCCAAGAAACATGGCAGATGTATACTCAAAACTTTGTGCGGACACTCTTGTTCAAAAAGGATTTTCTGTACTTTATAGCAAAAAAGTTGTGCCAACACCGGTGTTAGCATACAGTGCAAAACACTTGGATGCTTGTGCAATAATGTTTACAGCAAGCCATAACCCACCAAAATATTTAGGTTTAAAATTTATACCTGATTATGCAGGTCCTGCAACAAGTGAAATTACTGATGAAATTGTTAAAAATATTGGCGAAAGCATTGAAAACAGTATTCACGGTTCATTTGAATATTATGATTTTACAAAAGATTATTTCAAACACTTAGAAACTTTAATAGACTTTGACAGAATAAAAAAAGCCAAAATAGACATTATTTTTGATGGCTTGTATTCTGCTACAATAGGATATTTTGACAAAATTTTAAAAGAACACGGCATCAAATTTAAAAGTTTGCATATGAAACACGATCCTAATTTTGGTGGCGGAATGCCTGAACCAAAACCTCAATATATGCAAGAATTAATCGAAATTATTAAGAAAAAACACGGATATGTGGGTTTTGCAAATGATGGTGACGGCGATAGATACGGTGTTATTGATGAAAACGGTAACTACGTTACACCAAATGAAATTATGGCTATTTTATTGTTACACCTAACAAAAAATAAAGGGCTGACAGGTTCTCTTGTTAAGACTGTTGGTGGTAGCACACTTTTAGATTTAATGGCTAAAAAAACTAACACAGAACTTGTAGAAACTGCCGTTGGTTTTAAACACGTCGGTGAAGCAATGAGAAAATACAATCCAATCATTGCAGGTGAAGATTCTGGCGGACTTTCTATTCAAGGACATATTCCTGAAAAAGATGGTATTTTAGCAAATTTATTAATTCTTGAAGCTATGGCTTACGAACACAAATCTCTTGTTCAACTTCAAGAAGATCTATATAAATTTATTGGTTCAAAATTCTACAATGATAGAATTGACAGCAAGTTAGACAATCAAGACCAAGTAAAAGAAAAACTTGAAAAAGCTGAAAATTTAAAAGAACTTGGCGGATACAACGTTACACGTATCAACAAAATTGACGGTGTAAAATTATATTTCGAAGATGGAAGTTGGATTTTAGTTCGCCCTAGCGGGACTGAACCTTTGCTTAGAATTTACATCGAATGTGATAGTTTAGAAAAATTAGAAGAATTTAAGGAGAATATAAGAAATGCAAGTATCGCTTAACTGGTTAAAAGATTTCGTTGATTTAGACGGAATTGATGAAAAACAAATTGCTCATGAACTTACGATGAGCGGATTAGAAGTTGAAGAAATTGACTATATTAAGCCAAAATTCAAAAATATTATTACAGCAAAAATCGAAAAAATTAATCAACATCCAAATGCTGACAAACTTCACTTAGTAGATGTAAACATCGGTAGCGAAGTGAAAACAGTTGTTTGTGGGGCTCAAAATATTGAAGAAGGTCAAATTATTCCTTACGCATCAGTAGGTTCAGAAGTTTTAGACCGCAAAACAGGCGAAAGTTTTACACTAACACCTGCAGTTATCAGAGGTGTTGAATCACAAGGTATGCTATGTTCTGCAGATGAACTTGGTTTAAGCGACAGAAATTATCAAGAAGAAGACGGCATCTTAATTTTAAACAGATTTATCGATAACATTGAACTTGGTAAAAACTTGGAAGAAGTTTTAGGCATTGAAGAAGATATCGTTTTAAATGTTGCGCCAACAGCTAACAGAGGCGACCAAATGTCTATCATAGGTGTTGCTCGTGAATTATGCGCAATTTTTGATAAACATTTAAAATATTCACCTCTTGAAGCCACTGTAGAATACGGAAATGACGACTTTGAAGTTGAAATTAAAGATACAGATGTTTGCAAATATTACTCTTTAGGTTTATTGAGCAACGTTAAAATCAAAAAATCTCCTGATTGGATGCAAAAAAGGCTTGTTGCATCAGGTATGAGAGCTATCAACAATGTTGTAGATATTACAAACTACGTTCTTTTAGAACTTGGAACACCTCTACACGCTTTTGACAGAAGCAAATTAAACAACTACTTGTGCGTAAGACGTGCAAACGAAGGCGAAAAACTTGTAACTTTAGACGAAGTTGAAAGAAACTTAACTCACGACAGCGTTTTAATTGCAACAAAAGAAGCTCCTGTATGTTTAGGCGGTGTTTTTGGCGGTGCAAATTCAGAAATCGATGATAATACAACATCTATCGCATTAGAAGCTGCTTACTTTGTACCTTCTGCTAACAGAAAAAGTGCAAGAAGCGTTGGCTACCGTTCAGAAGCAAGTGCAAGATTTGAACGTGGTATTGATATCGGCGCTGTAAATCAAGCCTTGATGCGTGCAATGCAACTTTTGGCAGAATACGCAGATGCTAAAATTGATGGACTTGTAAAAACTGGCGATGATACTAATAAAATTGATCCAATCACATTAAGATACTCAGAATTAAAACGTATCCTTGGTGTTGAAATTCCTGCTGAAAAAGCGTTAACAATTCTTGAAAAATTAGGATTTATAATTTTAGGCAAAAACGAAATTGCAGCAAAAATTGAAGTTCCTTCTTTCAGAGTTGATGATGTTTACAGAGAAATCGACTTAATCGAAGAAATAGCAAGAATTTACGGATATGACAAAGTTGCTCCGACTTTACCAGAAAAGAACGGAACACCAACAATTACTTTAGAAGAAAAAACAACAGCTAGAATTCACGATATTATGCGCTCTTGCGGTTTGAATGAAATCGCTACAACTTCATTAATAGGCAAATCTTTATTAGACCAATTTATGATGACTTACGATGATTCAAAAGCCGTAAAAGTTGCAAACGCAGCAAGCGAAGACTACTCAATGCTTCGTCAATGTATGTCAGCAAACGTTTTAAGCTGTTTTAAAAACAATTACGACAACGGTCAAAAGAATTACTGGGCTTACGAAATCGGTAGAATTTACTTGAAAGACCAAGAAACAACTCACGAAAATGCTGGTGTTTCTGAAATTAAAACTCTTGCAGGTATTATTTCAGGCGACATCGAAAATTCAAAATGGCAAAACGTTCAAAAAACTGATTTTTACACATTAAAAGGTGTGTTTGAAAAATTGTTATCAGAATTAGGTCTTGAAAACAGAATTCAAATTCACGCTTGCGAAGATGTAAGTTTTATGCACCCATACAAAACAGCAAAACTTGTTATGCTTGGCAAACAACCTAAAAACATCGGTTTCTTTGGTCAAATTCACCCATTGTTGAAGGATAAAATGAAATTGAACCAAGATGCGTACATTTTTGAGGTAAACTTAGACGAAATTTTATCTTGTATGCATGAAACTGTGGCTAAATTCAAACCATTACCACAACATCCGGAAGTTCAAAGAGATATGGCTTTCGTAATTCCTGAAGATGTTACATTTGCAGATATTCAAAAGGTTATCAAAAAATCTGCACAAGGTAACTTGTTCAAAGGCTCTGAAATCTTTGACGTTTACCAAGGTGAACACATAAAAGAAGGCTTCAAGAGTGTTGCTTTTAGAATTAAAATGCAAGATGCAAACGCTACTTTGACAGAAGATGTTATTGAAAAACAAATGTCTGCAGTAAAAACAGGCTTGCAAAAAGCATACAGCGAAATTTCATTCAGAGAATAACTTATAGGCTCATCTGAACAATGTTCAGATGAGCCTTACTATATTATTAGGAGTAATTTAATTATGAAAAAACTATTTATTACTTTATCATTAATGGTATTCGGGTTAATTTTACCAGCAAACGCAAATATGGAAACAATGCCTGTTTCATCAGAATCCTTGCAACACACAGCAATTGGTATGTACCAAGTGCCAAAGCACGTTGTAATTCACGAAAAGGCTGATGCAAAATCAAAAGTTATTTACGAAGCAAATTGGGACTATGAAAAATTCAAAGCTTCAAGCGGTAACGAATACTCATTTTTTAGCGTTTTCATTCCTAAAAAGGAACTGGGATTCATCCAAGTAACAGATTTTACCGAAGATTGGATTAAAGTTGTATACAATAAAGAACGTCATTTGACAGGTTGGCTTCAAGCCGAAGACTTGCGCTTTATGATGTGGCGTAATTTCTACGGAATTTATGGCAGAAAATATGGCTTGTTCATTTTTGATGATAAAAAAGCAACAGTAAAAGATTTGTACAGCGGAACTGATGAAAACTCTCAAATTGTAGACACAATCACAACAAAGGTCGTAAAAATTAAACTTACTGCAATCAAGGGTAACTGGGCTTTGGTAACTGTTTTGGACACTAATAATACTGCAAAAACAGGTTATATGCGTTGGAGAACAGATGACGGCGAATTGAATATGTTTCCTGCAATAAAATAAAATATTTTATCGATAAAAAAAAAAGAGATTCCGGACTTGTTTCAGAATCTCTTTTTTTTTCAACTAAATCCCAACGCTCAAACCAGCACAAAGATTAATTGATTGTCCGGTAACACCTTTTGCCTCGTCTGAGATTAAATATTTAACCATATTTGCAATCTCGATTGGCTCAACAAAACGTTTTTGAGGAATACATTCAATAATTTCATCCTCAGAAAAATCACTATCTTCTATTGAACCTTTGCCTAACTCTGTATCCACCCAGCCGGGATTAATTGTATTAACGGTAATATTTTCAGCTGCTAATTCAAGCGCTAATGCTTTTGTCATACCGATTAGCGATGACTTTGTTGCTGAATACATACTTGCAAATGCTTCTCCCATAACTCCGCTAATTGAGCCTATGTTAACGATTCTGCCCCATTTTTGTAATTTCATATTTGGCACAACTGCACTTGCCAAGAATGCCGGAGCTATTGCATTAATTTTAAAAATCTCTGAAATATGCGCATAATCCATATTTTCAATTGGATTGTAAATATACTCGCCGGCATTGTTGATTAGAATATCAATTTTATTTTCTTTTATAAATTCTGCCAGTTTTGTCAAATCTGTAGATTTTTCTAAATCACAAATGCAATAACCCGCTAAATTAAGCTCTTTTAGAGATTTTTCAGTTCTTGCTGTCACAAAAACGTTATACATTTTTGATAATTCTTGAGCAATACATCTGCCGATTCCTTTAGACGCACCTGTAACCAGAACATTTTTCATAATTAAATTTCCTTTTTTGCAAAACCCATAACAATTTCTGACAAAAGTCTTCGAATTACAAAATTACGTTTTATATCCGGCAAATCTTTTAGTAATTCAAAAGATGCAGAAAGACCGTAATCTTTGTCATACCAACGTCTATAAGTATATTTATTTTTAGAAATACGTGTCAATTCATGATCCAAATTCATCTCACATTCGTTGATGAGAATTTGCAATAATTGCTGAGAAATAAAAACTTGTTTTTCACGCTCTAAAGTTCGAATAAAAGCCATAAGCTCAAGTATTTCGGGGTGGCTTTCATACCAGCGTGGTTGTTGTTCGTTTTCCATTGCTAAATCAGCTTGTTACTTGATAATACCAAAGCCTAATAAGAAAGTGCAAACAACAAATACAGCTGCAACGATAGCAGTTAATTTGTTCAAGCCTTTTTCTGCGCTTTTTTGAGATGAAAACATTTGAGAAGCACCACCAATAGCAGCAATACCGTCACCTTTAGGTGAGTGTAAAAGAATCAAAACGATTAATAAAACTGCTGAAAGTACTTGTATAATCCAAACTAAGCTTAATAACATTTTTAAATATCCTCTTTGTTATCGATAAAGAACGATTTCAAATCGCCACTATATAATTGTTTATATTGGTAAAGTCTTGCAGGTCTTTTTGAAGATGCTTTTGTAAATTCATCAAGTGTGATAAGCCCTTCAGTACCTAAAACTTTTTTTCTAAAGTTACGTTTATCTAACTTTTTGCCCATAATCAATTCATAAACTCTTTGCATTTCAGTAAGAGTGAATTTTTCTTTTAATAATTGGTAAGCTACCGGACAAGTTTTAAGAGATAATCTAACTCTTGCACGAGTATAGTCAATAATTTCTTTGTGGTCGAAAGCTAGAGGTGGTAAATCATCAATCGGATACCAAGCAACGTCATCAGATGCTACAACCTTAACATCTTCGTATCTAACAAGAGCAAAATAAACGCAAGTAATAACACGAGAGTCAGGGTGACGAAGCGGATCGCCGAATGTGTATAACTGTTCTAAATAAACGTTATCTACGTCTGTTTTTTCTTTTAATACACGAACAGCAGCTTGTTCAAGGTTTTCTGACATACGAACATATCCCCCCGGGATAGCCCATTTATCTTTAAAAGGTTCTCTGTCACGTCTGATTAACAAGGCTTGAAGAGCGTTATTTTTAATTGTCAAAATAACTGTATCTACTGTAATCTCATGCGTTTTAGTTTCGTTATACATTTAATCCTCTTGATTGGTTTAGGTTAATTGTAACTTAAACTAAATAAAAAGTAACGTAAATTTTTGTTAAATTAAAGAGTCTTTAACAGCTTTTGTTGCAGAAACGTCAATCATTTTTGTAGTGTGTTTAGAAAGACCTGCATGTCTACCGTTGTTAACAGAAACCGGAGAAGTAGACACTGAAGGTTTTACAGTGTAATTTGGTTTTGGTAATTGGCGATTAGCTTTAGGAGCCTTTCTTGAAGCCTGAATAATTGCTTGATCAGGATTTTTCTTGTAATAGTTGTAATCAGACATAATAGAGTTTACAAATTGACGACTTGCAGAAGGAACTGCTTTTCTTCTGGCAACTGCAACAGGACCTGCATTGTAAGCAGCAAGAGCAAGCTCAGTTGAACCGAACATTTTGTACATCATTTTGTAATACATCAAACCGCCTCTGATATTATCACTAAGATAATACGGATTAACTCCTAATCTTTGAGCTGTAGAAGGCATTAATTGGAAAACGCCTACAGCACCATAAGGGCTTCTTGCATTGTGTCTGAATTTAGATTCTGTCTTAGCGATAGAAAGAGCTAGAGCAGGTTCAATACCTAAATCTATAGAGTGTTTTACGATTGTTGCTTTTACTTCATTTTCACTTACATTTGAAGCTTGGACACCTTGACAGAACATTAGCACTATTGTCATAGTGAGTATTACTGTTTTTTTTATCATAAAAATTTCCTAGTGTGTTGGTAAATTGTACGGTCATGGTTAGTTAAGAAAAAATGTATAAAATACACCCATGCCCTGTGTAAATATATCTTAACACAAACTCAAAAATATTGCAAGTGCCCCCCTACATGTGTTATAATAAGGAAATATTGTACATCATACATTATAAATAAGTTGGAACAAAAGGGAGCACATAATAATGCTATTGTTGTCATCCTGAAGCCTCCATTTATTAGAGAAGTCGTATTTATTCAGGTATCGGTCTAAATGCGCAATCGGAAGATTGATAAGATGTTGAATAACTACGTTAGAAATAAAATCTACAAAAGCAATGTTTCAGCATGACTCATAGTGTCATCCCGCACTTGATGCGGGATCTCTCAAAGATAATCAAAGGAGAAATAATATGAATAAAATGAAAGCTTTTACATTAACGGAATCATTAATTATGATTGCAATTGTTGGTGTTATTGCAACAATTACAATGGTTTCTTTGGCAGGTCTAAAGCCTAACAAAGATAAAATGTTACTTCAAAAAGCATACAAAGCAACAATGTCAGCTGTTGCCGAATTGACAAACGATCCTGTTGCATACCCTCCTTTGAAATCAGCAATGAATCAAGATGTTGTATTTTCTTTGAACAAGCAAAAAACATTGGCACAACTTATGTGTTTAACTGACCAAACTCGTATGAATGCCAATGGTATGATAGAACATGTAGCAACAACAAACTGCAAGACCAATCTTGCACATTTTGAAACATTTGAAACATGCTTAATGGCTGATGAAAATAATGATTGTGTACATGATACTAATACTTTTATATCTACAGTAAAATTAATCGATACCTTTACAATTCCGTCAACAACTACTGATAATGGAGGAAGTAGCACAAATAGTGAGGCTATTGGTGGCAACACCGGTGTAAGTGTTGGTGGCAGCAACAACAATGGTGGATTTGTATTACCTGATGTTGGTACTGCAAGCACAGGAAAAACCGGTAACTCATCTGCTAACGTTACTATCACAAAAGCATCTGCAGCGTTGACAGACAGAAGTATTCCGACCAGAGATACAGGTAAATATACAGCAACTAACAAATTTGCATACTTATTCTCAAACAAAATTATTGCAAATGAATCAGTTTCAAGCAGCTCTGTTTCATGTACAGGCGCAACTTGCAACTTCAGAACAAACGACGGTATGAGTTGGACTGTTACTGACGGGTTTATAGCAAATAATGTAAACTCTACTTCAACTGTAGTTGTTGACATCAACGGTTCAAAAGGTCCAAATAAATCATACAACCCTTCAAAACCAACAGAAGTAAAAACTCCAGATAGGTTTACGTTTACAATTCGTGCAAACGGACAAGTTGTAATAGCAAGTAATGATACCGTTGCAGTAAGATATTTGAACAACAGAAACTACAAATAAATTCATGACCTCAGGGTAGAATTTTAACCAAAATATCATCCCGCACTTGGTGCGGGATTTTTTAATCAAAATGTCATCCCGTACTTGATGAGGGATCTTTTAATCAAAATGTCATCCCGCACTTGATGCGGGATCTTTTAATCAAAATGTCATCCCGCACTTGATGCGGGATCTTTTTAATCAAAATGTCATCCCGCACTCGATGCGGGATGATATATGGGTTACAATTTTCAAAGCATCCAAACCTCTAATAGTCTTAATTCTTAACATTATTGTATTGTTTTCTTTTTTTGGTATAATTAATCCAAAGGAGTTTTATTTATGAAACGTACTGCATTCACTTTAGCGGAAATACTTATGGCTCTTATCATCGTTGCCATTGTTTCAGGTGCGGTTATCAGTAGTTTGAACGGCCTTACCAACAACACTAACAAACCCGCATTTCATAAATGTTACACTCATATGACAAATACTATCAACGATATGCTTAATGACAAAATGGTTTATCCTGACATCCCTACATCTGAAACTGATTTGTCTCCTCAAGGTTTTGACAACGATTTTCTTGAAAATGGTTCTCAAAGCTCTTTCAAGTTCGTTGACCAATTTATGAACAGAACTCTTGGCGCAGTTCAATACTCTAGTGATACAGACTACAAAGATTTCGTTGCGCAAGACAAATCTTACTGGCAAATCTCAACAACAAAAACTGACAGCAAAAAGAAAAAATATCACCAAATATATATTGATGTAAACGGTTTAGACAAAGGTTCTAATTGCCCTGGGGTTCTAAAATCAGACGAAACTGAAGCATCCAGTTGTACAGATCCTGACAGATATTATTTTTACATCTATGGTGATGGCTCTATTCAAATTGTTGATATGGCAGGAAAATACAACGGTAAAAACCAAAATGATTTCTTAAGTGACAACAATTACTTTGGATTTAGCGCAAAATAATTTATAAATTTTTTGTATATAAAAGAAAGGAAACTTAAAAAATGGAACAAAAAAAATTAGCTACTATCGGTGTATTCGGTGGTTCAGGTTTCTACAAATTCTTAGACAACGTTGAAGAAGTTAAAGTTGAAACACCTTATGGTATGCCTAGCGACAACTTAATGATTGGTCAAATCGGTGAACACAAAGTTGCTTTCATGCCTAGACACGGCAGAAACCACACTATTTTGCCTCATTTAATCAACTACAGAGCAAACGTTTGGGCTATGAAACACGTTGGCTGCGAAAGAGTTATCTCTCCTTGCGCTTCTGGTAGCTTACAAAAACATATCAACCCTGGTGATTTCGTTATCTGCGATCAATTCGTTGATTGGACTGACGGTAGAAAATCTACTTTCTTTGAAGGTCCTGTTGTTCACCACCCTTCTGCAGCAGATATGTACTGCCCAGAATTAAGAAAAATCGCTATTGATACAGCTAAACAATTAGGTATCAAAGTTCACGAAACAGGTACTATGGTTGTTATCAATGGACCTAGATTCTCTACTACAGCTGAATCTAAATTCTTTACAGCTCAAGGTTGGGATACTATCGGTATGACAGCTTTCCCTGAAAACTACCTTGTTAGAGAAATGGATATGTGTCCATTGAACATCTGCTTAATCACTGACCACGATTGCGGTTTAGTTGGTGATGTTCCTCCTGTTTCTCACCACGAAGTTTGCAGAGTATTTGACGAAAATATCGAAAAAGTTAAAAACTTATTATTCAGAGTTATTGAATCTATTCCTGCAGAAAGAGAACACTGCGAATGTGCTAACACTTCTAAAGATTCTCAAGTGTAGGTTTTGTGAGGAATAATTATGATTTTAAAAGCGATAAATAATCTATTCTATTTCTATTATATTCTTATTATCATTAGAATATTCTTGACTTGGATTCCTACAATCGATTGGGATGCTCAACCTATCAAGTTTATTAGAGTCGTAACTGATGTCTACCTTGATTTGTTTAGAAGAATTATTCCACCTTTCAGCGGAATTGACTTCTCTCCAATCATTGCTCTTATCGCTCTTCAAATTCTTCAATCTATTCTTACCGGTTTTATCGGTAGTTTGATGTAAAATTTGAATATAACTCGATAAATCCTTAAAACTTTAAATTCGGCATGCCTCTTAATTTGCTCAAAAACGATTTTGAAA
>URRM01000019.1 GCA_900550295.1 uncultured bacterium | reverse complement strand
TAGAAATTGTCTTTAGAGGTAACTTCGCTTAAAAATTCCAATCCGCAATTTTTGCATTTATAGACATTAATAGTGGAATTATCACGAACCCCCTCTTTTATTTTTTTTATATCCGAACTGTCGCACAAGTAACATTTTTTATTCATAACCAAATTATAAAACTTAAATACGTTTTTGCAATTTTATGCTAATATTTGCTTATGCTAAAAAAATATGACAAGTTTATAAAAGAGTTTCAGAAGGATATAGACAAATATTTTGAAGAAAATTCGGAATATATTTATTGCCATGAGGGATGTTCGGCCTGTTGTGAAGTTGGAGAGTATCCATTCTCTTGGATAGAGATGGGTTATCTTATGGAAGCATTTGTAAAACTACCGGAAAAAGTAAAACAGCAGATTAAAATAAATATTCAAAATTTGAAAATTCAAAAACAAAATTTTAAAGGTGAACGATTTGAATATAGATGTCCTTTTTTAATTAACAATTCTTGCTGTGTTTACGAACATAGAGGGATAACCTGTAGAACTCATGGACTTGCTTATTTAAGAAAAGATGGCACTGTAAACGTTCCATATTGCGCAAACAACGGACTTAATTATGCTTCAGTGTTCAAAGACGGTGTGTTTTCCATTGAACCCATTAAAGAAAATCTTAATATTGATTCCGTTTTAAAAGATTTTGACGGAGAAATGGGCGAAATAAGACCATTAATTGATTGGGTGTAGGGTATAAAGTTAGCAAGTGACTTATAGTCTTGAAGGCATAAAAAATATATTTGAATAAACTCATCTTTGTTTTAAAATAACCTTATGACTAGAGAATTTCAATTTTATATCATACCAACACCGATTGGAAATATTAAAGATATTACACTTCGTGCGATAGAGATTATGAAAGATGTTGATGTAATCGCATGTGAAGATTCACGTGTTACTCAGAAACTCTTAAACCATTATGATATTAAGACAAAGACACTCTCTTATCACAAGTATAATGAAAAAGAACGAGTTTCAATGATGTTGAATTTGTTGAATTCAGGTAAAAGAATTGCTCTTGTTTCAGATGCAGGAACTCCTTTGATTTGTGATCCGGGGGCAGTTTTGTTGGCAGAGTTGAGAAGAAATAATATTTCTATAACCTCTTTAACAGGTTCTTGTGCTGTTTCAACTTTCTTATCGCAAGTTCCAAGAGATAATGAAGAATACACATTTGTAGGTTTTTTGCCAAAGAGCGAAAAACAAATTCAGGACATTTATAATAAATATAAATATTGTAATATGGTCTTTTATGATTCACCGAATAGACTCGTAAAAAGTCTGGAAATTATAAAAGATGTTGCGCCTGAAATTAAGGTTGCTGTAGGACGAGAACTTACAAAAATGTTTGAAGAAATCATTATTGATGATATACAAAAAGTTATAAAGTATTTTAAAGATGAGGTTAAAGGTGAAATCGTTGCAATGACTTTTGCACAAACAGAATCTAAACTTTATGATATAAAAGACAAAATTGAATTACTTAAAGGAAAAGGTTTTAAATCAAAAGAAATTGCAGAAATTTTTTCATCTCTTTATAATTTTAATAAAAATGATATAAAACAGTTGTTATACTAGGTAACATGAGTTATAATAGAAATATATTATTATATTGTGAGGAGCAAACGTATGAAAAAAATATTAGCATTTACTTTGGCGGAAGTGTTGGTTGTAATGGGCATTATTGGTGTCGTTGCAGCGATTACTATACCAACTTTAAGTAATACAACAAACGAAAAAGAAGTTGTCGCAAAGGTAAACAAAGCAGCTTCTGAAATTACAGATGCGTATGGTCGAGCAAGAGCAAAATATGGACGTTATCCGTTAACTTGGGGAACAAATGGTTCAAAAATTCCGACAAGAATACTTGAATTTATGCAAGTTCAAACCTCTTGTCCCGGATATAATATGAGCGGTTCTGCTTGTATGCAAAGGCACGCAAAAACTTTGATTGATGGAGATAGTTATAATCTACCATCTCAAGAAGGTGCCATCCTTGCCAGCGGAATGAGCATAGCTTTTTCAAACTGTATTGAAGGTGGTACCGGAGGGGCAGCAATTTGTTTAGATCCTAGTGGTATTGGTCAACCGGCTTCGGTGTATGTTGTCGCTGTTGATATTGATGGGGCTAACAATGGGTTTAATACAATTGGTGTTGATATATTTTATTACTTATTATCACCTGATGGTGGCTTAAATACTTCAGATAGTACTTTGGCATATTTATTAGACGAACAGCAACCTGAAAGAACTTTAGCAAGCCGTTTGTTTGAAGCTCCGGCATATGCAATTGTTGGTGGAAATACAGGAGCAGCAATGAAATATAAATGGTGGAAATACGCAAACTACATTCTTACAAATGGTAATGCAAAATATTTGAAAAAATAATTAAATAAAAAACTTTAGTTTAAAGAAATCCCGTGTGATGCACGGGATTTCTTTATTTTTCTAAATCTATTACAGTCAGAATTGTATATGTTAGGTAATTTTGTCATCGAATTACTTAACATATGCAAGGAATGACAAAAGGTTTTATTACAACAGGCTTAATTGTTCTGTTTGGGGATTCAAAATGTTTTTTAAAAATGATTTACGATGATATTTTGTAATTCCATACTTTTTAATCGCCTCAATATGTTCTTTTGTTAAATATCCGGCGTTCTTTGCCCAGTTATATTGTGGGTATTCTTCATGAAGTTTTTGCATGTATCTGTCACGTGTAACTTTTGCCAATATACTTGCAGCAGCTATTGAAGCAGATTTTGAATCTCCCTTTATTATATATTGTTGCGGATAATCGTAGTTTCGTATTAATTTATTTCCGTCGACAATGGTTAGAATCTTTTTATGAATATTTTGTAGTTCAAGTGCGGGATGACATAATGTTTTTGCTTGTTGATTGTAGCCTTTGTTTATCACGTTTTCGCAAGACAATTTCATTGCTTTAAGTGAGCAATTTAAAATATTATACTTTTCAATATCTTCAACTTCAACACAAACAACCGAATTGACGGTGTTATTCAAAATAATGTCATAAAGTTCTTCTCTGACTTTTGCACTCAATTTTTTTGAGTCGTTCAATTTTGTCAATTCTTTTGCTATTTCAAAATCGTTTATATGAACAGCTGCCGCAAAGACACCACCTGCTGCAGGACCTCTTCCTGCTTCATCCGTTCCAACCAAAAAATCAACGTCAAAGGTTTTATCAAATTCAAATATGCAACTATTCGAGTTCATCTAAAATGAATTTTCCTATTTTTCCATCTCTAAAGTTTTTTAGAATATAAACAGCCGTTCTTGTAATATCAGGTTCTGCGTTTGAAACAATCCAGTTACGGCTTTTGGCTATGTTTTCCAGTGTTAATTCGTCAACTTTGTAATATTCTTTTAGTTGCTCTTCGTATTTTCTTGAAAGAATATTTAATAATTCTTGAGCTACAGTTTCGTTGTCATAAGCATTTTCTGAAACTGAATTTACGAAAGCAAGTTTTGTTGCTGCCTCTTGGTCATCTTGGCGCATTGGGATAATCCCCGGAGTGTCTAGTAAATCAAGGTCTTTGTTAATTCTAACCCATTGTTGCTGACGGGTTACACCGGCTCTTGCTCCGATTTTTGTTTTAGAAGATTTTGTTAATTTATTAATAACGCTAGATTTACCAACATTTGGCATGCCAACAACCATGGCACGAGCCGCACGACGTAAAAGTCCTTTTGCCATTTGCGCCTGAATCTTTGGTTCTGCTAATTCCAAAACTTTTTTTACAACTTGGTTCAAATCTTTTGCGCCTTTTGCATCAATAACTAAAACGGTGCAAGAAGTTTGCTCTTTTATTTTTTGAACAAAAAGTTTAAGTTCGTTTCTATCAGCTAAATCTGCCTTATTTAACAAAATTAGGCGAGGTTTCCCGCCTAATAATGATTCAATATTGTTGTATGTACTGCTAAACGGGATTCTTGCATCTAAAACTTCGATTACGACATCGCAAAGATTTAATTTTTCTTTTAGTTGTCTTTCAGCTTTCGCAATATGCCCTGGATACCAGTGAATATGACTATCTTTTTTCAATTTTTTCCTTAATACGAGTTGCTTTACCTGAACGTTCTCTTAAGTAGTACAATTTAGCACGTCTTACGTCACCTTTTCTTAATACTTGAATTTTGTCAATTCTTGGTGAGTGGATTAAGAATACACGTTCTACGCCAACGCCTTGGAATACTTTTCTTACAGTGATTGTTCTGTTTAAACCGGCACCGTGTTCTTTAATGATAGTACCTTCAAATGCTTGGATTCTTTCTTTGTTACCTTCAACGATTCTAACGAAAACTTTTACAGTGTCGCCAGGGTTCATTTGTGGTAATTCTTCTTTTTTGAATTGTTTTTCTAATTCATCAATAATCGGATTGTTCATTTTCAAATTCCTTTATATTCTTGTATTTATCGTCTTTTTTAGGTTGCGAAATTTACAGGTGCCAAAGCCTGTAAGATAATATTATTTAAAACATGATTGAAATTCAAGTAGTACTTTAATATTTGTTTATAATTAAAAAATAATAGCGTGTGTTAATTTCATTGTATGTTTTTGTGCTATAATTTCTACATAAAAATCAGAAAACTAGGAGATGTTATGTACGGTTTAATATTAGCAGGTGGTTCAGGAAGTAGATTATGGCCTTTGTCCAGAGAACTTTATCCAAAACAACTTTTAAATTTGAATATGGAAAAAAGCCTTTTGCAAACCTCTTTTGAAAGACTTGCTTGTTTTACTCCGTCAGAAAATATTGTTGCAATTACAAACGTAAAACACTTTGCAAATGTAAAATTTCAAATGCATGAAATGAGTAAAAAGGCTAAAGTTTTGGCTGAACCTGTTGCAAAAAATACAGCTCCGGCAATTGCTGTTGCAACAAAATATGTAAAAACAAAAGCAAAAGAAGATGATCCGATTGTTTTAGTTATTCCTTCAGATCAGTTAATAAAAGATTTGGGCGCATTTAAAACTACGGTAATGCGTGGTGAAAGATTAGCAAAACAAGGTTACATCGTTGCTTTTGGTGTTGAAAATCCTAGTTATCCTGAAACCGGATTCGGTTATATCAATGCAGAAGAGCCTATCGACGGCGGTTTTAAAGTTAAACAGTTTGTCGAAAAACCTGATGCAGAAACAGCAAAAAAATATATCGATGAAAGAACTTATTTTTGGAACAGTGGTATGTTTATGTTCAAAGCTTCTGTATTTTTAGACGAATTGAAGAAAACAAACTCTGATATTTACGATTTGTTAGAAGATTTAGATTTTTCTAAATCTGATGAAATTCCATATCATTTATTTGACAAAATGCCAAGCATTTCTGTTGATTACGCAGTTATGGAGAAATCAGATAAAATGGCTTTGGTTAAATTAGAAAGCGACTGGAACGATTTAGGTTCTTGGAATGCTATTTATGACGTTAACGAAAAAGACAGTGATGGCAATGTTTTAATCGGAAATGTTATGGATGAAGGTTCTAAAAATACTTTAGTTTATTCTTCTTCAAAACTTGTTGCTACAATTGGTTTAGAAGATGCGGTTATTGTTGAAACTGAAGATGCAGTATTGGCTTGTAAAAGAGATAAAGCTCAAGAAGTAAAAACTCTTTATGACAACCTAAGAAAAAATAATGATATTGCACACAAAATTCATAAAACTGTTTACAGACCTTGGGGTTATTATTCAGTAATTTCAAGTGGTGAAGGATTTTTAACAAAGAAAATTCACGTAAACCCACATCAAAAGTTATCTTTGCAATCTCACAACCACAGGGCTGAACATTGGGTTATCGCATTAGGTAAAGCGACTGTTCTTTGCGGAGATGAAATTTTAGAACTAAAAGTTGGTGAAAGTGTTGATATTCCTGTTACCGTAAAACATTCTCTTCAAAATTTAACAGATGAAGATGTTGAAATCATAGAACTTCAACTTGGAAATCCTTTGATTGAGGAAGATATCGTTCGTTACGAAGATATGTACGGTAGAGTTTAATTAATTCTGTTTGTGCGTGGTAAATTTTTTTTGTTAACGAAAAACAGATATTTACCTACGATTGTCACGGGTTCAAGTTCATATTTTTTATAAAAATCACCTAATATTTGACAATATTCATTGCATGGTTTTGTGTCTTTTTCGACGACATTATTGTTTATGTCCAGATAGATACATTTGAACAGATTTGAAGTGTTTTTATTCTCACCGGTTTTTATATAAGTCAGGTGTTGGTATTCTGTTGGTATAACTAAAATGTTGTACTTGTTAACATCAATGCTATTGATATCTTCAATACGTTTAATGTCAAAATGGCTACCATTAATATTCGATATTGCAAATCTGAGTGTAAATTCTGATGAATTTGCAAAGAATAGAATTTTGTTGTTTCTGTCGTTGAAGTTATAATCAATCAATGCTTCTAGTTTGCACATATCGTCATGATTTGGTTGACGAGTATTCCAATTTATGCAATCCAATGTGTATTGAACTTGAGAAAGAGTAGCTTTGCTTTTTATGAATTCAGGCAATATTTTGTTTAATGGTTTTGACCAAATGTGAGTGCTCACGCAAGTTAAATAAAATATTGATATAAGAATAATCAAATGTTTAAAAATATTTTTGTTACTTTTGATGTAACTAATAGCAATAATTGGGGCTGATACAAATATAATTGAGTTTAAGTATCTTATGTTGTATGTCATAAATGACATTGTGTATGAAAGTGTAAAAAATGAGATTATAAAAAATAATCCGAAGATTAAAATATTAATGTTCTTTCTGTTTTGTTTAAAAATTGGTTTTATTATTGATAAAACCAAACAAGGTAAGAATAGTAAAAATCCTAATAATCCACAACCTGATGATGATTCAGAAAGAGTATTGTTTAATTCATTAACCGAATCTGTGTAAATTCCGTCAGGAATTTGTGATAAATTCAATCCTTGTAAAACTAAATCTTTAGTATTTAAGAGAGTTTGCTCAAAAAGATGTTGCAAATTAAAACCAGTAAAATCAAAAAACAAGAAGAAGTATTTTATTGCGTTTGCAAAAAATCCGCTTATTCCATAAAGATTTTTGTGTGCCCTAATTGCTCCTTCATATCCAAATATGTTGCCAAATTCAACAAAATTCAAAATGTAATTGTAGGAAGAGAAGATTAAAAAGTTTATAACTGCAAAGACAATGAAATATAAAATACTTTTGTAATTTTTATATTGTTTTGCCAAATAAACTAAAAGTATAGCTGATGCAAATATCAAAAATCCTGCAGAACTTTTTGTTCCTATTGCAAGAGCAAAACTTAATGATGACATAAATAACGAAACTTTGTTTTTACAAATAAAACTATCCCAAAGTAAATAAATACCGATCAATATTAGAGAGGCAATAACTAAATCTGTTTGAACGCTTGAAATTTGAATAACCATACAAGCGAAAGAACTTATTGTAAAAATAACCCATAAAGTTCTTCTTAGTGAATATCCAAAAATTTTGTGAACTATTTGGTATAAACTTGTTATGTAAACACAGTAAAATGTAAAAGTTAATAACCCTAATAATAAAGCCTTTTTTGTGAATAAAATAATCCAAGCATATACAATTTCAGAATTTACAGGAAAAATCACATTTCTGATGTTTGCTGTGTCAAAATGATTGATAGAAGAATTTAAAACCCAGTATGCAGAGCGTACAATGTGGTATATTTTGGCATCTCCGTTTGTTACCGGCGAAATTATGCATAAAAATAGAGATACAGTAATGAAAAATATCCAAGCAAGTCCGAATAATATAAGGCTTTTATCCCTCAAAATAGAATTTTTTATTTTGTTAATAAAATGTCTGAATTCAGGTTTGTACAAAGGTTTATTGTTTTTTAACCAAATAAAGGTAATGACAATAAAACCGATAATATTCAAAATTAAAAACGGAATAGGTTTGAATTGGTGAAATATGGAAAGTATTTCTGTTGTAAAAATTATTTGAGAAAAACCTATTAAAACAGTGTAAATAAACCCCTTAGCGAACTCTTTACATTCAAGGATTGATGAAAGAAGATAGCTAGAGATAAAAATAAGTACAACTGATGTTAAAAATAGCACTTATTTTCTCCTAAAGAGGTTTGTATCCTGAGTAAATCAAACTAGCCCAGTCTTCATAGTAGCTAATTTGTGTAGCAGATGCAGGTCTGATATATATTTTGTATTGATTTTCTGCCGGAATATTCAATATGCTTTTAATTGCAGATTGAATAATAGATGGGTGAGTTACGATAATTACTCTTCCACGTAAATTTTTGTCTATAATTTTTGTTATAATTTCGTTTACACGATTGTTGAAATCTTGAATGTTTTCACCATTTTCAGGACAAAAGCCAAGTGGATTTAGATGTAATTGGTCAAGCATATCCGGATATTTTTTTTCTATTTGAGAAAAACTTAATCCACTCCAGATGCCACATTTTCTGTTATATAAATCAGGTAATGTTTCAAAATCTTGTTTTAGTTCATCTGCTAAAATTTCAGCGCTTTGAACTGTTGCAAGAGCAGGACTTGCATATATTTTATTAGTTTTTAAACCTCTGGTTTTAATGAAATCAACAATTTTGCTTAATTCATTGTAGCCATTTTCATTCAATGGCGGATAATCTAACTTGTCTGTAAGTCTGTTATCTTCTGAATATATAGTTGAACCATGTGATATAAAAGTTATTTTGCATTTTCGTTTGAACATCTTATCCCCTTTGCGTTTGTTTATAAAAATTATAACACAGTTACAAAGTTTTAGCCAATATGAACTAATATTTTATTATAGGTTTGTTTTTATTTTCTAAAATAAAGTAAGGACAAATATTAACCTTAATTTTGTAGTTATGCTTTTTCATAAAGGATTTGTTTAATTGACAATTTATGCTCAATGGATTGTTTAAACTGTTATTACCTATGTAAAAGCAAGAATATTCAGAAGTCTTTGTCTTTTTTAATACTTTTTCAGGATTATATTGGTCGTCATTATTTTCATTAAACATATTACTAATCTGTCCGATCTTTGGATAGATAATAAAGTTATAATCTTCAAAGTTGATACTATCATAGTTTTGATGAATTACCGCTGTGTCAAAATGCCAACCTCTGTAGTTCATTAATAAGGGTTTTATGAATGTTTCTCCACCGCCTGATAATACCAAAATTTTATTTTTAGGTGAAATTTTCCATTCTTTAAATTTCACGTTCAATAACGTACACATAGGATCCGAGTATCTTTGGTGTTTTCCGAATTTATCACGAGTATAACCGTGACAGTACAACTCTTCTCTTGTTTCTCTGATTTTATCAGGATGTTTTAAGATTTGAGGAATTAGCACAGAAGGCTGTTTTACAATGTTATGTGTAGAAGTAAAAATAAAACCGAACATTGCAAAGAATATGAAAATTAATTTGATAAAATTCCATCTTTTTCTAAAATAAGACATTGCAATAATCGGTGATGAAATAATTATGAATGTTGTTATAAATCGAATGTTAGCTTGCATAAAAGCTATTGTTGCCGATAAACTTATTAAATTGATAAGAAGCAATATTCCAAATAGAAACATTGTTTTAGCAATTCGTTTTCTGTATTTGATAGGTTGTAACAAAGACAAGAACCAACAAGGTATTAAAATTAAAATTCCTAAAATACCGCAACCACAAAACGGAGTTAAAACAATATTGTTAGCAAATAATTCAGGTCTGCTAGAAATTCTTTCAGGTATTGCAGAAACTTGCGCTACGGTCAAAATTAAATCTCTTCCGTAATCAAGGTAAGATTTGAATTCGTTACTGATATTGAATCCTGTAAAATCGACAAATGTGTAGCAATGTCTAATAAAGTTTGCAACAAAACCTTTAAATCCATAAACGTTAGTTTGGGTTGCAAGAGCGCCTTCTACTGCAACGAAATTACCGTAGTTTAAATAATTTTGTACATAGTTGTATGCTCCAAATAATGTGAAATTAATTGCTCCAAAGATTATATAATATAAAAGATATTTGTAATTTTTGTATTTAAAAATGCAATATAGTGTAAAAACAGCCATTGCCGGAACAGTAATTCCACCTGTAGATTTTGTACCAATTGCAATAGCATAGCATAACGCAGACATAAATAGTGAAACTTTATTCTTATTTTTTAAGCTGTCTAAAAGTAAAAACATTGTTGACGTAATTAATCCGGCCATAATGATGTCTGTTTCAGTGTCACAAAGTTGAACTAAAACACAAGCGAAAGAAGACAAAATAAACAATGTCCATAAGCGTTTACGAACACAAATTTTGAAATGCTCCATTATCTTGTACAAACTTATCATTGAAAAGATGTAGCCTGTAAGTCCGAAGAACCCTAAGAATAAAGTTCGGTGTAAGAAGATATAAATCCAAGTGTATAAAATTTCAGAATTTATAGGAAAAATTGCAATTCTGAATTCTGCAGTTGGAAAATGATTAATGCTATTATTTTGCGCCCAAAAAACAGCTCTTAAAATGTGGTAAATTTTACCATCTCCGCTTGAACCTGAATCAAAAATGCAAACGAAAATTGACATAAGCATCAAGAATATCCAACCAAAAAGTAAGATATAAAAACTTTTGTCCAGTTTAAAACAAGTTTTAAATTTTACTAATGTAGGTTTGAAATCAACCTTCCAAATAGGTCTACCTAACACCAACCACGAGATTAAGGCGATAATAAAGTATGCAATATTACAACCTAAAAAAGGTAAAGGCTTTAAATTTGGAGCAAAAACCGATAAAATTTCTGCCGTGAAAATGATTTGTGCAAAAACACTGATGAATATATAAATTAAACCTTTTGCAGATTTTTCTTTGTCTAAAATGCCGGCGATAAAATAGCCTGTTGAAAAAAGTAAAACGAATGATAATATAAACAGAAAAGTCAAATTCATATAGTCCCTCAAAAATTTAGCTAGTATTTCTACAATTATATCACCTATGTGGATAATTTATGTTAACTATTGTAAATAAATTTGAACCATGACAGCAAATAAAATTTTTAGGGGCTTTCAATAGAATATAGATAGGAAATATATTTGTTTTTCGTATGTTAAAAATACAACCGATTATTACAAAATTGAATAATGGTCAATTCGGAGTGCAATGTAGTGCGCCTCGATTTTTGGCGTATTCATCTCCTATTAAATCACCGCTAGGTAATGATGTGTTTACAAAATCCGCCCGTTTGGATAAACAAACACATGTAGAAACTTTTGCAGATAAATTAACAAATATTTCCTTTGAAGGTAAGAAGAAAAATAAGTATGAGCAAGGGCAAGAAATAGCTACTAATTTGAAAGAAATTTTCAAATCTAATTTTGGGGCTGTTTCGACAAACAAATTTAAAAAAGAGTATGCAAAAATCGACAACAAAAACGTCATTCCAACTATAAAAGCATATAATAAAATTTCACCAAAACTATCATTAGTTGGTGCAATTTGTTCTGAATACTCTGATTATCAGGAAACAAGAATAAAAGCTATTAATGGCTTAGTTGACAGATTAGTTTCAAACGGCAAAGCTGTCGGTGTTCAAACAGAACATTATAAAGACCGCTTTAATACTGAATTGCAAGACCAATTTGATACAGCTTTACTTCCTGTAAAAGCAAAACATTTGGATAAAATTACAAATGCTTTTATTCAGGCAATCGAAAATAAATCAAGTTTAACTCAAGATGAAAGAGCTGAAATCAAGAAGGCTGATTTAAAAACAACTCAGTTCTATACAACAAAAATCCTATCTACAACAGCAAAAAAAGCAGAAAAGTCATTGCAAGCTCAACAAGAATACGATGGTTGGTCTGCAAAACTTGGCGAACAAATTAAAAAACTTTGGAAGTCAGAAAATCAAGCTCACTTGGTTAAAGAAGATATTGAAAAGTTCAAAGGGCAAGTTGGCGAATTAAACAAACTTGTCGGAACAAAGGACTATAACAAAAAATTTAAAGAAATTTTTAATATTGAATATGATCCTGAATTAATTGCAACATACAAAGAAAAAGAAGAAAAATTTGTTGCAGCATCTTTGATTGCAACGGTAGAAAATAATTTTAAATCTGCAGTGCCTGATTTGTTAAACAAAAAACCTTTAGCTGACAAAATCAGTTCTCCATACACGGCAAGCGCTCCTGTTGTAGTGGAATCACGAAGAGAAATGTATGAGAGAAATTTGAATGCTTTTGCAAATTTTGTCGGAAAAGGTGATTATGAAAAGGGCAAAACAGAAATTCAAAAAACAATGAGGGATTACAAAATCACTCCAAAATCTACTTTGAGCGAAAAATATGATGTCCTTCAGCGAATGGCAAACAAATATGAAAAACGTTTGCACCAAAATACAAAAAATGCATTGGGAAATAAATCTTTAATAGAGATGAAAAAAGAATATGAAAG
This sequence comes from uncultured bacterium, assembly GCA_900550295.1. Taxonomy (GTDB): domain Bacteria; phylum Cyanobacteriota; class Vampirovibrionia; order Gastranaerophilales; family Gastranaerophilaceae; genus UBA6984. The sequence continues at coordinate 11,376 of URRM01000019.1, read as the reverse complement.
TTCTTACTATGCAGCGTTTGGTGTTGATAATGATATTGCAAAACGTGTAGAAGATTATAGAAATTCTCAAAAATGGTCAGAACTTTTAGTTCAAGATACAATTTTATGTTCAGCATCAATTCCAATTTGGTTGATGACAGCAGGAACAGGCGTAATTCCAACGCTAAAAATTGCTGCAATGCATTCAGCTGCAGACTTGGCTGTTTATGGCAGTGACAGATTGTCATCAAAACAAGGTATGACTCAAAAGGAATTAAAAGAAACACTAAAGTGGACAGCAATTGACGGAGCAACAGCAATTGTAAATCAATTATGCTACAAGGGTATTGAAGCATTAGTTTCACCTATCGCAAAAATGTCAGGTAAGGCTGCAAAAGTTTCAGAAATGGCACTTACAGGCATGGCAGACGTTGCCGTAGATTGCGGAATGGAATATTTAGGTTCTGGTAAAGTAACTCTTCAAGGCACAGTATATTCTGTAATTTTTACAGCAGCAGGTCAAATTGTTGACTTGAAGGTCGAAGATAGCTCAAGAAAAGTTTTGTAAAAATAATTTTAAAAATACCGCAATTATTTTAGATTTCATGTTTTTAAATAAATATGGAAATTTCAAATGTAGGTTTTTATCGCATTGATAAACCAAAAATGCAAGTAAAAACAGAAAATCACGATAATAAATCAATTGCTAATCATACGGAAGTTATATCAAAAGACGGAAATGCCGCAATTAGAAGTTTAGCAATGGCGAATATTCATAGAACAATGAATATTCATCAGGCCGGAAATGATTACAAGGTAGAAGGTAAATATAAAGTTATAGGCGAACAAACTACCGAAGAATCTAATGAATTTTGGAAGAGTGTCGGTTATACAGATTCTCCATATAAACCAAATCAAAAAGCTCAAATTATTGAATTAACAGATGATACAAAGTTTGTGCGAACATACGACGGTAAAAATTCAACAATGTATGGTTCTTGGGTAATGAAGTATGATGACATAAAAGACTTAACTCCTGAAGAAATTGCAGATAAATTTGCACTTCCTCAAGTACCAAAATATATGTGTGATTGCACGCTTCCGGCAGGAACTCAATTGAGAACCGGTGAATGTAACCCTCTTTATGGTTGGAAAGGAGGCGGACAACAGTTCGATATGATGGGTGCAAGAGTTGGAAAATTCGACAACGAAAGAGAAATTCCGACAAAGAAATGATATAGTTAAAAAAGGCGGTTTGCTTTTCAGCAAACCGCCTTTGCAAATTACGATATCCATGTTAAAATATGTAAAATATCTACTAATTTTGGACTAAAAACGAAGAAATTAGCGCAATTTTTTTTATGTTGTGACGTTAAAACTCATGTAGTACTATAATTTCGGATATATCATGACAGAAGGAAACATCTTAAAGTTAGGTAAAAACGGTCAATCGGTAGACCTAAATAAACTAAAATCCGGTATCACAGCTGATGCATTTAAAGACGATGTAAAGGCTTTGGAACTTTTTGGTGCCAGTGATAAGAATAAAAATGGTGTCTTAGACCTTGATGAAGTTTCGGTTTTCAAGGATAAATTAACTGAGTCTGCAGGTGAAGACAATGTTTTGACAGAAAAAGAAACAAAAAAACTTTTAAAAGAATCAGAAAATAAAGAGCAATATAAAAAATCAAAAATGAAGCCACAAGATGTTTTTGATTATGTTAATAAATTTGCTCAAGCAAGCGAAAAATCAAAAATTAAATCTTCAGTTGTTGAAGGTGACAAACGTGTTGTAACTTACGAAGACGGTGCACAAGAAGTTATAAACAAAGACGGTTCAAAGATTATTTCAACTGTAAGCGGTGCTGTTAAATCCGTTAAAAACGTTGATAAAGACGGCAATTTAGTAAGTGAAGAACGTACTAATGATGAGGACGGTTCAGTTGAAAACTTCGTGTTTGGCGAAGATAATTCAATGAAATCTACTTTGAGATATGCCGATGGTTCAACATTAACAAAAACTTACGATGCACAAGGTAATCCGACTTCTGCAATGTTGCAAGACGAAAAAGGTACTCACGAAATCGGCTTGAGTGGTTTTGCATCAGGGAAAGTTGTAAAAACAGTTGAAGGTAAAGGTACACCTGAAGAAAAAACAATTTCATATAACTATTCAGGTGAAAATTCTTTCACTCAAGAAACTGTTCAAGGTAATTTAACAAGTAAGATTGCAGTAGAAAATGGTGTTGTAAAATCTACTTCTGCGGTTCAATATGATTCAGAAGGTAAACCGGTTCAATCCTTGGAAACATCAGAAGATGGTTCAAGAACAGAAACTTTATATAAACAAGGCAGAAAAGTTCAAGCTCAAGTAACAAATCCTGACGGAACAGTTCGTTATGCAAAATATGACGGAAAAGGTCATACATTGGTTGTTGCACAAAATGGCGAAACAATTGAACATCTGGCAAAATCTTTTGATACAACAAAAGCAGAGATTATATCTGCAAATAAAGGTACTGTTCACGGTTCAAGAAATAATGCATACTTTGTTGCAGGTCAAGAGGTTAAAATTGCAGGTGAATTATCACCAAATCATAAAGGTTTAAAAGGTCGTAAAACTTCACAACAAGTTGAAGCCCAATACGCACAAGATGAAGCGAAAAGAGTTGCTAAACGTTTGAACGGTAAAGAAACAAAAGAAGTTTCAGTTGTTAAAAACTATTCAGATTGGTATCAATACTCAAGAGAAATGTTAGCATCTGAAGGTGTTGCTAAACCTTCAAATGAACAAGTTAATAACAGAGCAAACGAACTTAGGATGATGAATCCATCAGTAGAAGTTCCTAAAAAAGGTTCTAAATTAACAGCTTTAAAAACAAAAGCCGATATTCAACGAGAAGAAGAATTAAGAAAGCAACAAGAAGCTCAAAAAGCTGAACAAGCTGAACAAGCCGGCGCTTCTCAAAGTGCATCAAAACCTTCTCATGCGCAAACAGCAGAAGAAAAACTAAAAGCTCAACGCAAAGCTGTTGCAACAAAACAAGGTACAGCTATTGCAAATAGTTTACATAAACAAATGAATTCAGCAACTTGGGACTCTGTTTCAAAACCTGAATTTCAAGCAGAATTAAAGAAAATTAATCCAGGTAACGTTGTAGAAACTTTAAGAGCATATCAAGCAAAATCGCCAAATGAATCAATGATTGAAGCTATTTGGGACGAAAAATCAAGCAAATCTGTATTTGCGAAAATTGATGTAAGAAAAGAAGCTATTAACGGTATAACTTCTAAATTACTTCAAAGAGCAAAATCTACAGGGGTTGATAGTTCTCATATTGCTAATTTCAAAAAAGAAATGAGCAAATATAACAATGACAAAGAAGGCGCAAGCAATGTAATGTATGGTTTAATGCAAGCTATTGAAAATAGAGAATCTATGTCAAAAGCCGACATTCAAACAGCTCAATCACGTACACCACATCAACAAAAAGTTGCAACAGTAACTTTATTAAATGCTCAAGTTAGAGGCGCAAGAAAAGATTTACAAGCTCAAACTGACCGTGACGGATGGGCAGGCAAAACTGTCGATTGGATGAGCGGTGCTTGGAGTTCAAAAAATAGAGAAAGTGAAGTAAAAAAAGACTTAAATCTTGCTCAACATCAAGCGAACGAATTAGCTAGATCAAAAACAGATGCTGAATTTAAAGCTAAATTTAGAAAAACATACGGTGTTGATTATGATCCTGTACAAGTAGCAGGATATCAAAAAAAATCAGCTCAATATACAAAAGCTGCAGCAAGCTATTCGGTAGAATCAAGTTTCAATTCTCAAATGAAACACTTGATGTCAAGTTCAACTTTACGTGAAGAAAGCTATTACCAAATGACTCCCGGGGCAGGTAGCGGTCAAGTTGTAATAACTGCGACAAAACAAAAAGTTTATAACAGAGAATTAAATAAATTTGCTGCATTCCTTGGTATGGGTAACCAAAAATCAGGCTTAAAACAAATCAATGACGAAATGAAAAAAGCCGGAATTGATCCAAATAAAGCTTCAATAGATAAGAAATATGAATTCTTGTCAAAACGAGCAAAATCTTGTAGTTCTTTATTACACAAACAAACAATGAAGGCTACAGGCGGAAAATCATTTAACCAAGTTAAGAGCGAATATGAAAACTCATATACAGCAACCTTCGGTACTACAAACAATATAGCAAAACGAGTAAGAGATTATAATGCATCTCAAGAAACCGGTGCTTATGTTTTAAAACAAACCGTTAAAACAGCAGGTGCTGTAGCTATTGGTATCGCAACAGGCGGTACAGGTTTAGTTCCGTTGTTAGCCGCTGCAGGTGGTTCTGCAGCATTATCAGTAGCAGTTGATGCAACAGATAGAGCATCTTCAAAAAATGGCTTATCTCTGAATGAATTCGTTGATATTACAAAAAATGCTACTGTTGATTTTGCAACAACAGTAGCGACAGCAGGTTCATCAAAAGCAATCAATGCATTAAAACTTGGTACTGCTGCAACATACGTTGCAAAAACAGTTTCAGATACAGCAATTAATGCCGGTTCCGAATACGTAAAAACCGGTCAAGTAACTTTAGAAAACACATTAATTTCAGCTGTTTCATCTTTAGGCGGTCAATACGTTCAAAACAAATTAGAAGAACGTGCAATGGCTAAGGCTTTTGAAATAGACGAAAGCAAATTAGATGATGTAAATTCAGGCTGGCTAGGTGAAGCAACTGATGCTCATCATAGATACAGAACTGATCTATCAGCAAACGAAGTAGGAAATCTTCCATCAGCTCGTGCATACGTTGGTAACGGAATGGAAGTTCAATCAGGCAACACAAAAGGTATTTCTTACGATGTAAGAATGTCACAACACAAAGAATCAGTTGCTGATATTGATAAATTACTAGGCAAAGGCGCATCAAAAACAGAATTTGGTGACGGCTTAGTTAAATTTGAAGATAGATACAAAGCCAGCGGTACTGCAGGTTCAGGCATTGAAGGTGACAACGTAAAAAGTTGGGGTACATTCAATGAAAACGAAAAAGTTAAACAAATGGGCTTAGACAAACGCTTAGATATTGTTCAAGATGCTGGTAATATGGCAGGCATGGCTTATGGTGACAGAGAAATTGTTCACAACGGTTGGAAACAACAAACCCAAGTTTCTGCACCTAATGGCTTCCACGCAAAAGCTTTAGAAAAAGACGGCGTTGTAATGGTTGTATTCAGAGGTTCTGATGATATGGGCGACTTAAGAGTTGACCACCAAATGCTTTCAGGTAAACTTCCTGATCAATTCCAAAACGCTGTAGACTTTATGGAACAAGTTAGGGCAGCTAACCCTGATAAGAAAATTGTAGTTACAGGTCACTCTTTAGGTGGCGCATTAACTGAATTAGTATCGTCAAAATATGATGATGTTTTAGGCATTTCTTTTGATGCTGTTGGTACTAAGAAAATTGTTGATGCAACAAAAGGCTTGACTGACAATAAAAATACAATAAACTACGTTGTAAATGGTGATATTATTTCCAACGGTACAGAACACGTCGGAAACGTAACTCTTGTAAACGAAGTTGCAGATGTAACAAGAGGAAATACAATTCAAAGCCCTCACGCAATTGGCAACTTCTCAGGTACAAACAATACTTCATTGCAAGGTGTTGAAGCAGGCATGGTTCAACGTACAATTGATGCTGCAAGTGCTTCAAGAGCGCAAGCCTACGCAAAAGGTTTAACTTTAGATAGTGCAATTGCAAACTCTTCAAATGGTCGAGTTACATTTGATGACAAAACATTCAAAAAAATTCAAAAGCAATTTGCATCAGACGTAAATGCTTTAAATGTTGATTTAAAAGCAATGCAACAACAAATTGAAGCTGTAACTGATCCTGCTCAAAAAGCAGCATTACAAAAAGTGTTAAACGCAAGACAAGCTGCGATTACCACAGGTGCTGATATTAAAGCAAATAGCACCGTTTTACAAAATATGTCAGGTGATGAAATCAATGATATTTTGGCTAAAAATTTCGGTTTTGATAAACCGGGATTCTTAGGTGGTGAAACTCCTTCACAATTAATCCAAATGGATAAACAAACTAAGTTTGTTCGTGTATACAATGACGAATCTTCATACGCAAAAGGTTCATGGTTAATGGCATACTCAGACATTGAAGGTTTGACACCTGCACAAATTAAAGATAAATTCGCACTTCCTTCAATGCCAAAATATGTTGTAGAAGTTGAAGTTCCTGAAGGTGCTCAATTGTATACAGGTAAATGCAATCCTCTTGAAGGTTGGGGTAACGGTGGCGGAACTCAATACTTCTTGATTGGGGATAAACGACCAAAAATTTATGGCGGTATGAAAGCATTACCAAAACAATAAGATAAAAGGATAAACAATGCCAGAAGTTAGTTTTAATGAAAATAAATTAAATATTGATGACAAGTCAATCAGTTTTGATTTTAATATCTATAACGCAATAACTTTAGAAGACAAAGTTGTTGTCATGCTTGATATTCCAAACGAAAGTCCAGTATTGGAAAACGTTATAGCCTTCAGTTTTGAAGGTCAACCTGTTTGGACAGTTCAACCGTTTAAAGAAAAATTTCCTGAAATTAAAATGACAACTCCTTACGTTGGAATGTCAAAAAATGAAAACGGAAATATTAATGCAACCAATTTTTATGGAATTTGCGTAGAAATTTCATCAAAAGACGGTAAAATTTTATCAAAAACAACTGCAAAATAAATTTATAAATTTGTACTAAATTTTTTCTTGAAAAAACTTAACAAAAAGTACAATTAATTGTTTTTAATGGTTGACAATCCTTTTTGGTTGTTGTTATATAAATAGTATAACAACACTTAGCTGTATTTTTGTGCTGAAAAGTCCAACTAAGGTTTAGGCGAAAAACTAATAAATCATATATAAGGAGAAATTATGCCAACAATCAATCAGCTTGTACGTCGTGAACGTAAAAAGCTAGTAGACAAAACAAAATCACCAGCATTGATGGAATGCCCTCAAAGACGTGGTGTTTGCACAAGAGTTTATACAACAACTCCTAAAAAACCGAACTCAGCACTTAGAAAAGTTGCCAGAGTTAAGTTAACTAACGGATTTGAAGTAACTTCATACATTCCTGGTATCGGACACAACCTACAAGAACACAGTGTTGTTCTTATCCGTGGTGGTAGGGTTAAAGACCTTCCAGGTGTTAGATATCACATCATCCGTGGTACTTTAGATACTGCAGGTGTTGCAAATAGAGCACAAAGCCGTTCTAAATACGGTGCAAAACGTGCTAAAGGAGGTAAATAATGTCAAGACGTTCTAAACCTGCAAGAAGAATTCCTGCTGCAGATCCAATGTATAACAGTGTAGACGTATCAAAATTCATTAACAGAATTATGCGTCGTGGTAAAAAATCTTTAGCTGAAAGAATTTTCTATTCAACTTTAGAAAGAATTAAAGAAAGAACTAACGAAAAACCAATGGAAATTTTCGAAAAAGCATTAACAAATGCAACTCCATTGTTAGAAGTTAAAGCTAGACGTATTGGTGGTTCTACATACCAAGTACCTCTAGAAGTTAAAGCAGACCGTGGTTTCGCTCTTTCTTCATCTTGGTTAATCGCAGCTGCTAAAAACAGAAGCGGTAAATCATTCATCGATAAATTAACAAGCGAATTAATCGATGCTTCAAACGGTGCAGGTCAAGCATGCAAAAAACGTGAAGATACTCACAAAATGGCAGAAGCTAACAAAGCTTTTGCTCACTACAGATACTAATTTTAAAATTGGTTATAAACAAAAAAAGAATCGCAGAGGTGCGGTTCTTTTTTTATGTATTAAATCATTATTGTTAATATGGTTAATATTATTATCAACCATATACAAAAAATTAGCACTGATGACGATAATCATAGTGCTAATCCTTAACTAAGATTAGTAACAGGATGTGAATGTAAATTTAATTAACGGTTAAATTTACTCCTGTTGCTATTTTTATTATAACGTATTTTTATGTTTTTCAAGTCGTATAATTTAACAAGTTTACGTTTTGTCATTTTAGTGTATATTTATTTGTTTTTAAACTGTTTTTTAGCTAAAATAAACGTATTATGATAGATGTAAAAAAGATTAAATTAAATGATTTTGAAATTGGTGGGGATAAGTTAACAATTTTTGCAGGTCCTTGCGTGATTGAAAATCAAGAATTATTATACGAAGTTGCAGAAACTTTGAAAGAAGTAACTCAAGAATTAGGTATAAATTACGTTTTTAAATCTTCTTTTGATAAGGCCAATCGCTCTTCTATGTCAGGCTTTAGAGGCTTGGGTATGGATGAAGGTTTAAAAATGTTGGCAAAAACAAAAGAAAAATTTGAAGTTCCAATCGTGACAGATATTCACTTACCTGACGAAGCAAAACCTGTTTCTGAGGTTGCTGATATTTTGCAAATCCCTGCATTTTTATGCAGACAAACAGATTTACTTTTATCTGCAGGTAAAACAGGCAAAATTGTAAACATTAAAAAAGGTCAATTCTTGGCACCGCAACAAATGAAACCTTTAACAAAAAAAGTTGAAAGTACCGGTAATTCAAATATTTTGTTAACAGAACGTGGTACAACTTTTGGATATAACAATTTGGTTGTGGATATGCGTGGACTTAGAATAATGCAAGAAAGCGGTTATCCGGTAGTGTTTGATGCTACACACAGTGTACAATTCCCGGGAGCAAACGGTGAATCAACAGGTGGTGATAGAACTTTTGTACCGTTGTTGGCTCGTTCAGCAGTTGCTGCAGGGGTTAATGCATTGTTCTTTGAAATTCATCCGGAACCGGATAAAGCATTATGTGATGGACCAAATATGTTAGCACTTAAAGATGCTAAAAAGGTTTTCAAAATGTGCAAAGAAATTTTTGATTTAGTGAGAATAGAAGAATGTTAGTAAAAACTTATATTACAGGAATTTTGGAAAATAATAACTACCTTCTTTATGATGAAAAATCAAAGGAAGCGGTGTTGTTTGATTGCACAGAATATTTACCGGAAGTAAAAGATTTTTTGGAAAAAAATGGCGTAACCTTGAAATATGTTTTACTAACTCATGGACATTTTGACCATCTTTTAGGATTGAAAGAATTACATCAAAATATGCCAAATGTTCCAATTTACGCTCACAAGGATGATAAAGATTTAATTGAAAATGTAGCATCTTTTGTTGATAGATTTGTAGGCGGTTTCGGAAAAGTTGATGTTCCACCTATTACAAAATATATAGATGAAAATGAAGATTTATCAATCGGTGATGAAAAAATCAAAATTTATCATACTGCAGGTCACACAAAAGGCGGAGTTTGTTATTTTGTAGATGATAAATTATTTTCAGGTGATACAATATTCTTAGGCAGTGTTGGCAGAACTGATTTACCTGGAGGAAGTTATGAAAGCCTTAGAAATAGTGTTCGCCAAGTGTTAAATGATTTAGATGATAATGTAAAAATATACACAGGACACGGTGATACAACAACCGTTGGTTACGAAAAAGTGAACAGTCCTGTTTTATAAAATAGAGGAAGAAAATGAAAGAACAATTACAAAAAATTTATGATGCAGCATCAGCTGATTTGGCAAAATCAACTTCAATTTCGGATATTGAAGAATTAAAATTGAAATATTTAAGCAGAAAAGGTGAACTAAATTCAATTAAAAAGAACCTAAAAGATTTATCAGATGAAGATAAAAGGGTTGTAGGTGCTTTTGCAAACGAAATTGCAAATAAGTTAGAAACAGAAGTAAAAGCTAAATACGATGAGTTCTATAAAAAAGAATTAGACGAAAAACTTAAAAAAGAAAAAATTGACGTAACTTTGACAGGTAAATACATTCCACAAGGTCATGTTCATCCGATTACAGCTACAATTGACGAAATTGTAGACATTTTTCATACTTTAGGTTTTTCTGTTGCTCCGGATAAAAACTCTCCTGAAGTTGAAACTGAAAACTATCACTTTGATAAGTTAAACTTCCCTAAAGATCACCCTGCACGTGATATGCAAGATACTTTCTATACAACAATTGCACCTCACGTAATTTTGCGTGGTCAAACATCAGGCGCTCAAGTTCGTGTAATGGAAGATATGAAACCTCCAATCAAAATTATTGCTCCGGGTAGAGTTTACAGAAACGAAAATATCAATTCTCGTAAAAATAATTTCTTCCATCAAATCGAAGGCTTGTACATTGATAAAAACGTAACTTTTGCAGACTTAAAAGGTGTGTTAAATGAATTCTTAAGATTATACTTTGGCGCATCTCGTCCAACAAGATTCAGAAGTTCATTCTTCCCATTTACAGAACCATCTGTTGAAATTGATGTTCAATGTATCATGTGCCAAGGCAAAGGTTGCAAAACTTGCTCAGGTACAGGTTGGTTAGAAATCTTAGGTGCCGGCATGGTTGATGTTAACGTATTAAAAGCATCTAACATTGATCCGGAAGTCTACAGTGGTTTTGCTTTCGGTATGGGTGTTGAAAGATTATCTATGTTGAAATATGCAATTGACGATATCAGATTGTTCTTCAATAATGATGAAAGATTTTTAGAACAATTTTAGGAGAATAAAATGGTAAGTATTATTGATTGTGCAAGAAACGTAATGGGTGACAAATTCGCTTTTATAAAAATGCTAATTTTGTCAATTCCGTTGATGCTTTCTGTTTGGGCGTATTTATCAGGTAATGCATTTTTAAGCGTTACTTCTTATATCGTTTTTGGCGTAATCTTTGCAGCGGTGTTTTTTGAAACCATTAAACGCTCACTTAATAATGAATTGATGTTAATGCCTCCATTTTTAATGCCAATACCAATGTTTTGGACATTGTTGATGGTAATTGTTGCGAGCATAATGCCGGTTGCTATAAATTTCGGCATATATATGGGATGGGTTGCCTTATTTGCCTCTTATCCGGATATATTTACAAATATAGTTGTTCTATATATGGTTAACGCTGTAGTTGGATTGTTGTGTTCTTCTATTTATTTTGCAACAATTACACAATATTTAGATACAGGAAAATTAAAAGATTCCTTCAATCTGATTGTTATTGCAAAATCAATTAAAACCTTCTTTGTAAACTTGATTTTGTACGGAATTCAAGCACTGATATTCACATTGATAGCTTTAATTCCGTTAGCAATAATTGTTATGTTGTATGGTCCAACAAGCGGATTAATTGTTATTTACAGTTCTATTTTAGTTATGACAAATTATCTTATTTTTGCAGATTACATTGCTCAAACTAAAAAAGATGCTGATTGTAATTTGTAAATGAAAAATATTTTATAACT
>URRM01000018.1 GCA_900550295.1 uncultured bacterium | reverse complement strand
GCTCCGCCTTTTTTATTTAATAGTTATTTCTTTTTTGATTTTGTTGTAGTCTTTTTACCTGTTGATTTAGTTTCAGCATCAAGAGGTAAGTGATTATCGGCTTTCTTTTGAAGTTTTTCATAGTTTTCGTAAATTCTTTTCTTCAAAGATGAAGACGAAATTCCTGCGCCATAAGGGAAGTAAACGACATCAACACCTTGTTCTTTTAGGTAATCATATTTACCCACCCAGTCATCACCAACAACAAAAATATCAAAATGAAGTTTGTCAACTTTGTCTGTGTGATCCAAAGAACGTTGCGGAATTACAATATCAGGTCCTTTAATCGCTTTCATTAAAGCAATTCTTTCTTCAAATGGGATGATAGGATGAGATTTGTATGTTTCAACTAATTCATCTGTGTTAACGCCAACAATAAGAATATCACCTAATTTTCTTGCGTATTCAATCATTTTTAAGTGGTTAACATGCAACATATCAAATGTGCCTGATGTATAAACAACTGTTTTGTTTCCTATCATTAATATTTAACTCCTTATACTACTTAGCAAGGCTAAGTTCTTTTTCTTTTACTTCCTTGATAGATAACATAATTTTTTCAAGTAAGTCATCAATATCATTGATTGTAGTATGTCCAATGTGAGAAACTCTCAATAACTTTGTAGCTAGTTCACCACCGCATGGGTTTACATAATATTTGTATTTGTTTTTCAAAATTTGAATTACCTCATAGGCATTAACATCATCAAATACAAGAGGTGTTAGCATATTAGATAAAGGATAATCTGGAATTTTTAATCCTAGTTCTAATGCCTTATTTCTAAAGTATTTGCATTTTTCTTTTATAAGATTTAATCTACCGTTTAGACCACCTTCTTGTTCGATAATATTAACCATATCTTGTATCTCAAACATAACGCAAACTGGAGGTGTAAAAGGTGTTTGACCTCTTGGTATATTTATTAAGTAGTCTTTGTAATCAAAATATAGAGATACAGGTACCGGATTTTGATTAATTTTTTCAATCATTCGTTCACTAAATGCCACTAATGACATCCCTGGAGAACAACATAATCCTTTTTGTGAACTGAAAATTGTTACATCAATGCTATATTTATTTACATCATATGGATCTGCCAAGAATGTGCTAATTGCATCAACAATTAACATTAAATTATTTCTTTTTGCAAAATCACTTAGCATTTGTATATTGTATAATTGACCAGTAGATGTTTCGTGTAAATTTACGAATAAAGTTGTAAATCCTGCATTTTCATATTTATTTAGATGTTCTTGAGTTAAGGTTTCATTCCATTTTAAATCAATAGATTCATAAGGAATTTTATGCCATTTCAATAACTCGCAAAAACGATGTCCAAATGTACCTCCGTTCACAACTAAAGCTTTATCTTGATGTGTAACACAGTTTTCAACTGTAGCTTCCATTGCTCCAGTTCCAGAACATGCCATGTAAATTAATGCATCTTTTGCTTTTAATCCTAAATATTCAGATATTTTACCTAAAGTTTTATTTACTACATCTGAATACTCATCAGTTCTAAAGTGAGGAAACCCTTTATCCCTTATAACTCTTGTAGAAGGATACATTTCAACAGGTCCAATAGTAAATAATTTCATTTTTTTGTCCTTTTTATAATGTTTTTCTTATATAGTAGCATAAAAACAAAAAATAATATTAATCATCAAAAAGTTTTTAAAATACAAGTTTGACCTTTTGGAATTAGTAATTGTATTTATCTCCTATTTCCTTTAACAGATTCAATTCTTCTTCTGTAAAGCCATTTTTGTCTATGTGGTGGGCATACATATATTTAGGAAATGCCATTGGTGTTTTGAATTCTGCAACCAAAACTTCAAAATCTTTGTTTGGTACACAAAGTTGTGCATTTTCAAATGGAACTCTTTTTAAAGGAAAAATCATATCATAATCCAAAAATCCTTCTTTGAAATTATGAGAAAAGTCTAAACCGTAAAATATGTCGGGTTTGTTTTCTTTATTAGGTTTGTGGTTATTTAATATGAATTTATCCCTAATAGATAGCATTCTTTCATATTGTTGTTTTTGAGTAAATTGTGGATTCTTTTTTAAGCAAAGTAGTTTTCTTACTACATACCAAAACTTAGTCATGAATCTCTTTTCAGAAGGATTCAAGTGTTTGTAATGATAATCCATAATGAAAATATCTGCAGCTATTTGTTTTAAAATTTTGTGTTTTATTTTTAAGAAATATTTGCAAGGATTAGACTTATCCTTGAATACTTCGCAGTAAATATTTTTGTCGTGAGTTTTTTCGTTAAAAATTTGTTCAAATTTTTCGAAATCATCCCTCATCATTGCCATATCAATGTCATCATCCCAAGGTATAAATCCCTTATGGCGGTAGGCACCTAACAAAGTACCCCAATCAAGCCAATATTGAAGCCCATTTTCAGAGCAAACTCTGTCTACTTCCTTTACAAGCATTAACTCAGCAAGTTGAAGTTGTCTTAAAAGACCTTCTGCTTTTGACACTTTTGTAATATCAGTATTTTTTGGAAAATAAATTTTTTCCTTTTTAATATGACCTTTCAAAACTTTAAATCTAATGCCTAAAATTTCAATTGCTAAATGAGTGTTTTCATCATCTTTTATCGAAAATAGTTTCACAATAAAAAATCCTTTACGATTAAGTAATACACAAGAATTCTATCATAAAAATACAAGTTGTATAATTTCAAACAAAATTGTATAATTTAATTATGTCTAGAATTTTTGCATTAATAGATTGTGATTCATTTTTTGTATCTTGCGAGCAGGCTGAAAAGCCGGAGTTAAAAGGCAAGCCGGTTTGTGTTATTGGAGGTGTCGGCGGATGTATATTATCCCGCTCAAAAGAAGCAAAAAAAATGGGAATTCCAATGGGACATCCTTGTTATCTTGCCAAAAAAGATTTTAAGGGGGTAACTTACGTGGATTGTCACCATGATATTTACCGTGAATACTCAAAGCGTGTAATGGCGGTGTTAAAAGATTTTAGTCCAAATGTTGAAGTTTGCTCTATCGATGAAGGTTTTGTTGATTTTACAGGATTGTGTAAATTATATAAAACAAATTATTATGGTTTAGCTAAAATATTGCGACAAAGAATTTTAGATGAAGTTGACATCCCTGTATCTATTGGGGTTAGTACAACAAAAACATTGGCTAAATTTGCAAGTGATTATGCAAAAAATACAGGTGGAATTTATTTGATAGGAAAATCTAAATTGAAAAAGATTTTGCCTAAAACAAATATTGATGAAATTTGTGGTATAGGGCGACGAATGAAGATTGCTCTGAATAAAGAAGGTATTATAACTTGCCAAGAATTTGTTAATTGTGATGATGAATGGTTGAAAAAGAAGTTTTCCATAACAACTGTTGAACTTAAGCATGAATTATTAGGCGATTCTATAAGCAAAATAAAAAATATTCCGGATGCTCCAAAATCAATACAAGAAACCAGTACTTTTGCTCCCAATACAAATGACAAAAATTTTCTAAAAAATGAACTTAATAGACATATAAAAGATGCGTGTAGAAAAATGCGTAAGCACGAAGGCAAAACTTCTCAAATAGGAGTTTTGCTGAAAACCAGTGAATTTGTTGTTTATTCTGACAAAAGATCAATAACAAGTGCTACAAATTCTGAGCTAGAAATTTCAAAAATTGCATTTGAAATATTTGAAAAAATTTATGATAAAAACTTACTATATCGTTCAACAGGCGTGTGGTTGGCAAATTTGAATTGTACCGAAACCAATCAAATGGGATTGTTTAATGAGGTTAAAAACGAAAAGTTAGAAAAACTTTCAGCATCAATTGATAAAATTGAAGCTAAATTCGGTAAAAACTCAATAAAAACAGGTTTTATTTAAAATTAAAACATTTGTCTTTTAAATAGAATGTATTTTTAGGAATAGAGAATTTTATTTGAAATTTATCAAAATTTTCAAGGTCAGAGTCTTGAACTTTTAAGTATAAATTACCATCCAGAACTCTAACTATTTCTTTTACAAGATATAGACCTATTCCTGCGCCAACTTGACGGAATCTATCTCTTGCAAGTGCAAATCTTTCAAAAAGCTGATTTAAAGATTCTTGGTTAAATTGACCTTTTATACAGTAATTTTCAATGTAAAATTCTATTGTTGAGTGTTTTATTTGAGCGCTTATTTTGAAGGTTGTATTTTCTGCAGAATGAGCAATAGCATTAAAAATAATATTCATAATTGCTCTAGTTACAAGAGTTTTATCTGTGACAATGTTGATTCTTGGTTCAACCATATTGATAAGACTTAAGTTCTTACCCTTAATCATTGGCTGAATATCTTCAATATATTCGTTAATGAAAGCAGATAAACCAAAATCTGTAGGATTTATTATGTAACGAATCATACTGTATTTAAAGCTGGCTAATTGTGCATTAAGCATTTGTTCTACAAATTTGCAAGAACTACTGATTTGTTCAATAATTTCAAGTTGTTCTGTTGTTAATTCTCCAATAAGTCCTGATTTTAAGGCTTCAAGAGCTTTGTATTGAGCCAAAATCGGATTTTTGAAGTCGTGGGACAAAGACTCTGCGTATAGTTCTTTAACTTTCATTGAGAATTTTTCCTCTGTAGTATTTACGCAGATTGTAGAAATTCCGAATACATTATCGTTTTCATCAAGCAATGGTGATTTAATTACGTGGAAATATTCCATATCTCCATTACGTTTTAATTCCATGTTGTAATCAACGGTCTTTTTAGTGTCTATTACCAATTTTTCGTATGAGGCAATTTTTTCGGCTTCTTCTTTTGTGAAATATTCAAGCATATTTTTACCGATAATTTCTTTTCTTGGTAATTTAAAAAAGTCACAAACAACGTCATTGCAACCTGTTATTTTCCCGTGTAAATCTTTGTATGCAATCCAATTGGTTGAGTATTCCAAAACATCATGCAATTGTTCTTTTTGTTTTTTATATTCCACTTTCACTTGTTTTAGTTTGTTGTTTACAAGTAGCAGAATATATAAAAGCCAAAATACAATAATAGAAACGATTGAATCAAAAAGAGATTGGTTGATTCTTACATTTATATCACAATAGATTACTATTGCTGTTGCCAAAATTACGATTATTAAAGCTGTCGAGTTTTTGTTCATACTTGTGTACCATGAAAAAATCGCTTTACTTGGAAATAAGTTACCATAAAAAATCCAGATTACGCTATTATACTGTCGGGTAATTTTTTTATTTTATTTTTATTTTATAAGTCGAAGTTGTAAAGCTTTAACTACCGCCTGTACACGATCTGAAACGTCTAATTTTGTAATAATAGAGCCAACGTGAGCTTTTACCGTGTTTGCTGAAACGAATAATTCTTTAGCTATTTCAGGGTTAGTTCGACCTTTTACAAGAAGCCCAAGAACTTCAAGCTCTCTATCTGTAAGTCTGTTTTTTAATTCCGGTGTGTCATATAAATCATCAAAATTTGTCGATTTTGGAGTGGGTATTGTTCCTAGCGGAATATGTTCTATTTTTTCATCAAAGAAGTATGCTCCAATATTTACAGCCTTAACTATTTCTGTAATTTTTTCCAGTGGCATTTCTTTTAGAATGTATCCTCTAGCTCCACAAGCAATACTTGCCATAATTTCGTTTTCATTTTCGTGTGACGTTAAAATGATTGATTTTGTATTCGGATATTTTTCTTTTAAATATTTTGTAGCTTGAATGCCGTTCATTGTCGGAAGACCTAAGTCAATCATTACGACATCGGCAGGTTCTTTTTCCATTGCTGACAAGCATTCTTCTGCAGTTCCAAAATCACCGAGAACTTCAAAATTTTCTTCTGAGCTAAAATGTTTAACATACGAAATTCTGGTTAAAAAATAATCTTCTATAATATATATTTTAATTTTTTTTTGTTCCAACGTTTAATTTCTTTCCTGATTACCATTTTTTAAAAATAAAAAATGCCGCTAATATTATGAATGCAAATCCAATCAGATAATTCCATTTGAATTGCTCTTTTAAATATAGCACAGAAAATACTGAAAAAACAACTAATGTAATAATCTCCTGAATTGTTTTTAATTGTGCGGCTGAATAATATTCGTGTCCAATTCTGTTAGCCGGAACTTGAAAACAATATTCAAGAAAGGCAATGCCCCAACTAACAAGGATAACAACCCATAATGCAGTGCTTTTATATTTTAAATGACCGTACCAAGCAAAAGTCATAAAAACATTTGAAATTGTGAGCATTATTATCGGTAAAAATGGACGAATACTAGACATTCTTTATCACCACCAAGTTTCTTTCAAAGACATCTTCATCGGTTTTAAGTTGATATTCAATTATATCGACAACTTTTGCTCTGTATTTTTTTAGTAGTTTTTCCGCTTCTTTTATTTCGTCTTGTACTAAAATTGATTTGTATACTACTAAATAACCATTTTTTTCTAATAGAGGAAGTGCATATTTAATAATTTGTTCTAATTTTGCAACCGCACGACTCGTAATAATATCAAATTTTTTATCTTTTATATTTTCAACTCTGTCACAAATAGTGGTGAAGTTTTTAAGTCCTAATGTGTTTGCAAATTCATCAATTGCAACAATCTTTTTTCTAATGCTGTCAATACCAGTAACTTGAAGTTTTGGGTATTCGATTGCGATAGGCAAAGACGGAAAACCTCCTCCAGTACCTATATCAAGTAATGTTTTGTAATTCTTTTTATGTTTCTCAAAAAATAAACTTATTGCAAGTGAATCTTTGATGTGTTTTTCCCACAAGTATTTTGCATCTTTTTTTGAGATTAAGTTTAGAAATTTATTCTTTTCTAAAAATATTTCTTGAAATTTTTGAAATGTCTTAGTGTTGTCCATTTTTAAACTCTGTTTCAATTTTACTAAAGGCATCTAAACCTATTCTAAATTTAATGTCATCAATTCTCATTTGAATTTTGCTCAAATTATCTTTGCTGAATTCGTTCTTTGCGATTTCAAAAGCGCTTAAATATTCTCTAAGTGCCATTTCATTTTCTTTTCTTGAATAATAAAAATCACCGGTTGCAAGAACAGCAGAAGCGATATAGAACGTATCATTTAGCTTTTTAGCACATTCTTTTGCCTTAACTAAGTATTCAATAGCCTTTTCAGGGAAATTCTTTTGAGCTAATTGTGCAAGTTTTGTGGCAGAAAAATACATTCCATCGTAGTTATTGTTACTTTCGTCTAACTCATAAGCTTTTGTGAAATATTTAGCCGCAGTCTGTACTTCATTTCTTTCAAAATAAAGTGTTGCAAGATTTGAATATGCTGCAGAAAGATATTTGTTTAACTTTTTATCACTGCTTAAATTGATACACTTGTTGTAATATTCAAGTGCTGATTGAGTGTCGTTTTTATCATCTGCAATAAGTGCGAATTTGAAATATAATTCAGACTGCGTTTCTGTATCCATTGTCGAATTAGAAAGCGCAATGGCTTTTTTGTAATATTCATAAGCACTATTGATATTAGACATACTGTCTTCAATATTTGCAAATGCAATGTATGTTTTTGTAATAAGAATTTCCGGCATGCCATTAGAGTTAATTATATCCATTAGCAGTGCTTTTGCCTTATCCGGCTTGTATGTTTCGTAGTAAATATTGGCAATGTTTAATTTTATGTAATTTTCTTTAACTTTTTCAGTTGTTTGTTCATAAAATTCTCGGGCTAATTCGTAATATTTTAGTGAATTTTCCCAATCAGACATTTTTTGGTATGCAAGTCCTAATTTTGTGTAAATTAGCGGTAAATAGTTGTAATAGTCATTATCATCTGTATAAGTTAATGCCTTTTGATAAAGTTCTATCATTTTTGCATACTGATATTCAGCCTCTTGTTGTTTTGCAAAGTTTACGATATCTTCAAGAGTAATTTTTATTTCTTCATCAGGTTCATTGTTTTGTTGAGGAACTTGTTGAGGTTGTTGCGGTGTAGTTGATTGAGTTTGTTGAAGGTTTAACGAATTCTTTTCGTGTGCCTCCTGAATACTTGCAACACTTGCTGCAAGCATTTCCATTTCTTGAGGAGTTAACTTGAACGGCAAATCTTTAACGTCAAAGCCCAATTTACTTAAATCAACATTTGTTTGTTGTGCAGGTTGAGATGCTTGTTGAGGTTGTTGTTGACCTTGTTGTTGAATTTGTTGAGAATAATCCTTTGTTGATACCCAATGACCTTGTTGAGCTGAATTATTTTGGTGAGTAGGTTGTTGAGTTACACCTTGTTGAATATTATTTGTTTGTATAGGATTTTGTTGAGGCTGTTGAGGTGTAGGTTGTTTATTTGCTTCTTTTGTATAATTTACATAAGTAAGTCCTGAACCATATTCGTTCGGTGCAATTTGTTTTTTAGGCAAGAATAAAGAATGATATTCAATTTCTTTTCTCATTGTTTGTCTTGAAAGTAAAATAGTTCTTTCAAGAGGTCTTAAAGGTAATTGAGCCTCGTAAATATCAATAATGTTTTGATGCAATTTTAACGCAACTTTTTGCGGAATAGTTACATCAATTTGTTCTTTAAAATAGTCTTGTACGTATATTTGGTTGTTTTCTTTTGTAAGAATCTTATTTTTCAAAAGAATAGATATAACATCTTCATCATACAGTTTTAGTTGTTTTAGTAAGGTAATACTCACGCCGTGTCTGAATAGGCACAAAAGCCAGAAAAATCTAACGGCAATAGCAGGTATCAAATCTATAGATTCTTTCTCCAAGTATTCGTAGAAATTCATAAAACTTTTTTTGAAATTTTCTAAAAATGCTTCAGGAGTAAGTTGTTTTTCTTTTATAATCTCTAAAGTTAGGTTTATAAAGAAGTGGTAACCTCTGGTGTATTTGTATAAATCGTCTAAAACTTTTTGATTGTATTTTACTTTGTTATTTTTTAAATATTTTTCAAAAAGAGGTTTTTCTAACGGAGTTGTTGAGACTCTGTCGATTGTAAGATTTTCCGGAAACTGACTGGCTTTAAAAGTTCTGCCGACAAGAATTGTTTTGACCTTATGGAAGGATATCAAGTGTAACAGAAAGTCTATAATTTCTTTTCTGTTTTCTTCGATTAATGATTCAAATGAGTCCAAAACGATTAAAATAGGTTTTTCAATAGTTGAAAAATAAGAGTGAATTTTTTGATTGAAGTTTTCTGATTTGATATTTGGTCTTACAATAATCTTTTGGGCTTCAAGTTTTTTGAATTCTTCAAAAAATGTTAGAAAAATATCATCAAGAATAGTAGTTTCAAAGCAATTATGTTTCAAAACTACGGTATCTTGTGATAAAAAGTTCAATGAGTAATTAACAAGTTGAACTTTTCCGGTGCCGAGAAAACCATTCACATATAAAAGAGGGTGTTCGTTTTTGTAAAACTCATACACTTCTTTTATTTGAGATTTATTATTTTCGATTAAAACAGGGTCAATCATCTCACTGTTTAGTGAAAGCAACTCTTTTTCATCTAAAAATATATTTTCAAACTTATATTTCATATGGTTATATATTAAACGATTTTAACTTTTTTTGCAAATAATGGCTTAAATAATTGCAAATTTTATATTTTGATAATAGAATGTATATTATATAACAAGGGGAAGACTATGGAATTTTTTAGAAAACACCAAAAGATTATAATTGGGATAATTGCGTTTACATTCATTGCATGGACAGTAGGTCTGTTAATGCTTCCATTGGTATTGCGATAAGGAGTTGTTTTGAATAAAACTCTTTGCAAAAAAGGAATAGTAATGTTACTGTTACTTGTTGTAACAGTGGTTTTTGGCTGTCCTTGTGCTATGGCTGCAAGGGTTAAAACAAAAGAACAAGCAAGACAAAAAATTAATCATTTGAAATGGTTGGAAAGAGTTGAACACAATAAACTATATAAAAACCAACAAAAATTAGAGTCTACTGCAACAAACTTAGCAAACTCAAAAAATAAATTAAGTTCAACGACTAATGAATTAGCTGCTATGGAAGAGCAATTAAGATTAGCTACAAATGAATTTACTGCAATAGACTTTAGAATGAAATCACGAATCCGCCAAGTTTATAAATCTCAACGACGTGGATTTTTTGTGTTATTACTGTCAGCTACAGATTTTAATACTTTCTTGGACAGAATGTATTTTGAATCAAAAATTATCAAACAAGATTACCGCAGGATGGCTGCAGCAAGAGCAAAAGCTAAGGAAATTGCATTGTTGAAATATTCAATAGAAGAAAAGAAACGTGAATTAGCTCACTCAATCAAAACAATTAACTATCAACAACAATCAATTCAAAGAGAAATTGCTCAAAATGAAAATATGATTCATAGATTACGTACAGACCGTGTAGCATATGAAAAGGCAGAAAAAGAATTAGCAAAACAATCAGCAAGTATTGGTACCATGATTAACAGAACATCTCATGGCTCAAATGATATAAAAGTTGCATCAGGTTTCATAAAACCTATTGCCGGAAGAATTACATCTCCGTTCGGTTATAGAACGCACCCTATTTTCAATAGCCGTTCATTCCACTCAGGTGTTGATATAGCAGGACCATTTAGAGGTTCTGTAAGAGCTTCAAACTCGGGTAAAGTTATCTACACTGGCTGGTACGGCGGTTATGGTAAGGTTGTAATCATTGACCACGGTAGAATCAACGGTAAGCAAATTTCAACATTGTATGCCCACTTAGACTCTGTTTCAGTTTCTAACGGTGCATATGTATCAAAGGGACAAGTCGTTGGAAGGGAAGGTACAACAGGTTACAGTACCGGTCCTCACTGTCACTTTGAAGTCAGGGTAAATGGTAAACCTGATAATCCATTAAATTACATATAGAGGTTAATTAAATTGATTAATAAAATAAAAAATGTCATAGTGTTAATTGTTGTAATGTTTCTTGTATCGCCTGCTTTCGCAATACAAGAAAGTGTTGTTCCTGATACAGTTTTAAAAGAATCTTACTATTCAGGTGAATCCTTCTTTAAAACTCCGTTGCAGTTGCAACAAGAACGTGAAGAAGAAATCAGAAAACAAGCATTAGAACACAACAGACAATTCTTGCCAAATGGTTCAGGCTTACAAAGCACTTTATCTTCAAGAAAAGTAACACCTCCGATTACAAAATTCAGAAGAAAAGTTGTAAGAATGCATGACAATCACAAAGTGAACAAAGCAAATAAAAAACACAAATTTGCGGATGCAAATGGTGTTGTGTTAGATGAAGAAGAAAATGAAGTATTAAAACAAGAGCAAGAAGACGAAGCTCAAGCCGTTATGAAATGTAAGGTTATGAAATATAACCCTGACAAAACTCAAGTTGATGCAGTTGGCGGTGTTGAAATTACATTTCCGAAACAAAATGTTGTTTTGACTTCTGACAGAATGATTTTTCACCAAGATACAAATATTATTGAATTATTTGACAATGTAAAAGTTGTAAAAGCCGGTAATGAAGTAACCGGTGATTACCTGAAAGTTAATTTGAACGAAGAATCCGGCATGTTAGATAACTTGAAAGCTTCGCAATATATGTTTGATATTCAAGCTGAACACGGTTATATGTTTGGTGATGATATATTAACAACTAATGGTAAAATAACATCAAGTTATGACAAAATTGTTGCTATGTATTCATCAGGTTTTGGTAATGATGTTAGAAATTTGATTTTACCTGAAAATGAAATGGAATTTTTATTTACAGATATTAAAGAAAATAAAATGTACGTAAAAGTAAAAGAATTGAACATTTCAGCAAAAAAATCACATGATAAAGTTCAAGTGAAAGGTTTGAAGGTTTATTCAAAGACTGGTAAAAAATTAGTTACTTTGCCGTCTATGACATTCTATACAAACAAAGAACACGATTATTTTGAAGGTAATTATCCTGAATTAGGTTCATTCCCTAACTTTGGTATGTTCTTAGGACCTGGGGTTGTTTTGGAAACTCCATTTGGTTCAACATTAAAACTTATTCCGACAGTTAATATGAATGGTAACTTAGGTTTTGGTGGTGTAGCAAGATTTAAGAGCGGTACAAACCAAACTGATTTTGCATATAGTTCATCAAAAAATACATATTATTTAAAAGGTTATCAAAGACTTGATGAAAATGTAATGTTACAATACGGTGCAAATTCATATATGGATGAATGGTTCTTAGGAGGTTCTTGGTTAGGATATGGTGGTGAAGCACTTTATGAAAAAGGTTATACTCACCAAGATTTCTTATATCCAAAAGGAAATTTATCATTCAGACACCGTGTATCAGGCGGTTTCTTCCACGAAAATGACAGAAAAAAAGACCACAATAAATATGATAATGTAACAGGTGATTTCAGTACATTAAGATTTAAGTATATGGCTCAATTGGATCAAACTTTATTGTCATTGGGTAAACTTTACAATAGGGATGACCATAGTATGACAAAGGAAGACATTAAATATTTGACATTTAACCTTGTAGGTGAAGGTTCAGCAGCTGTATACGGTACAGGTGATACTCAATTTATCGGAAGAATAGGACCTAGATTGACAACACAATACAAATTATGGCGTCAAGATATAGGTTATTATTTGTCTGCATATGATGATCATACTCCGTTTATAACAATGGATGCATACAGATATGGTCGTTCAAATGTATATTTAAGAGAATATTTAAGATTACATAAATACTTAACTTTAGGTTTTTATGGTGCTTATAAATTATCTAATGATTTAAATTATGACTATCAGGCTGATAAAACATCTGCTTTAAGAGAAGCAACTTTTTATGTATCATTAGGACCTGATGATTTCAAATTAAACTTAGGTTATGACTTTGTACGTGAAAATACATACTTTGGTGTGTCAATGGCGATGAATACAAAGGGTACAAAAGTTGATTACGAAAGAATGCAAATCAAAAATGGAGAGCAGCTAGGTAAAACTGATGATGAATTGTTGGAAAGAAAAGTTTATACATTTGTAGCTCCGGCAAATCCAAATAAAACAAAAGCGGTTGTAACACCATTGCAAGATAAATCAACATATATGCAAGGTGAACATATATAATTAAATACATGGATGATAACCTGATTATCAGTATTCTTGTTATCCCTTCAAAATTTTAATTTCAGATGAAAGGACATAGGTTTTTATAACCTTAGTCCTTTCTTTTTTGATTTGTTTTATAGGAGGAGTTTGATAATATTTTTGTTTCACATGCTCATTATATTTCATTTTTGTAAACTTATAATCTACAACTTGTAGCGTTTTGAGTTAGTTTTTGTTAGAATAAAACTTGGTTACTGGTACGAAATATGAATATAAAACAAAAGACAATACTAATTATAGTAATTATATTAGCTGTAATTTCACTTTTAATAGTAAATGCGTGGAATGCAACAAGAGGTGAATCCGACGGGATTAAAAATTATGCCATTGCTTTAGAATACTACAAGGCTGAGGATTACCACAAAGCATACAAAGCTTTCGGTATAGTTCCAAATGATTCAACACTTAAGCCTGCAGCTATTTATAGACAGGCAAAATGCGCAGAATTTATGCAAGCGCCAAAACTTACTCAAAAACATTACAAACAATTAATCAGAAAATATCCTGATTTCACGTTGTCAGTAAGAATTAAATATTTGTTGGCTCAAAATATTTATGAGCAACACCCAAAACGAGCAAAAAGAAAATTTCAAGCAATAATTAGAAAATATCCAAAAAGCGAATATGCTATTGCTTCAAAATATTATCTAGGTTTAATTCAAGTTAGAGAACTTGAAGGCGTTACAAATCCTACAAAACTTGCTTTAGATATTCAAAAAGCGGAAGATTATTTTAAAGAATATTTAAAAGATGCTCCTGCGGGACGTTATGCTATTTATTCAATAAATAAAATTAAAGACTTGAATAAAACGACCTTGACTAGTGAAGATAACCTTATAATTGCACGTTCTTATTATGCCTTAGGTGAATTTGATTTAGCAAGAAAACATTTAGATGCAACAAACGTTGCTACAAGTTGGACAGATATTGTTAAAAACTACTATGAATTGAGAAATTATCCAAAGGTAAGAGAATTTACAGAAAAAGGTTTAGCAAAATATTCTCAATACGTAGATAAACAAGATATGTATAAGGCTGTGGACTTATATTTACAAGCATCTACAGGCAATAAAGACAACGCAATAATGTACTTGAGCGACTTATCAAAAGGCTCTGCCGGCGAAGATTATATAAAATACATATCTTGCCGTAACTCATCAATAGAACTTAAAGATCAATGTTATGCGCAATTATACAATGATTTTCCAACCGGTCAATTTGCAGCGGATGCGTTGGCTAATATATTTTATTCAAATGTTAAATACGGAAATTATAAAGCTGCTATAAAATTAGGCAAAGAACACTTGGAAAAATTCCAAAAATCAAATTCTACTCCATTGGTATTGTTCTGGTTAGGAAAAACAGAAGAACGTGCTAAAAATTATGAAGAGTCAAGAATTTATTATAAGCGTGTAATGAAGGAATATCCTGATACTTATTATGCATATAGAGCTTATGTAGATATGTACAGAATAGAAAATCCTTTAATTGTAAAAGACTTAACTTTCAAACCGGTTGTATTTCCATATGAAAAATCAAAAGACGGCAATTTGGTTGTAAAATTAGCACTATTGAAAGACTACGGAATGGTTAATGAACTTTGCAAAAATGATAAATTTGTACAAAGTTGGTTGGCGTATGAAGATGGAAAATATAACACATCTGTAGTTTTAGCAAGAGATGCAATGGAAGAATTAACAACAAAACCTCCAAAGACAGATTTCCGTTGGAGATTGGTATATCCTGTTCATTATTATGATATTGCAAAAGAATTTGCATTAGATAACAATCCTGTTTTATTGTTATCAATTATAAAAGAAGAAAGTCACTTTGATCCTAAGGCTACAAGCGGAGTAGGGGCAAAAGGTTTAATGCAATTAATGCCTCAAACAGCAAATGAAGTGAAAAATGCATACGGAATGAGTCTGAGTGATCCTAATTTCTTGTACAATCCGAGAATAAACATTCAATTAGGAAGTATTTATTTCTCAAAACTTAGAAAAATAAATGACGGAAGCGAATTTTATGCTGTACTTTCTTATAATGGCGGTCTTGGAATGGTTAAATCTTGGCGAAATAAACTTACATACCAAGATAGAGATGATTTCTTAGAACAAGTTCCATATCCTGAAACTCAGGATTATTTGAAAAAAGTTTATAGAGCATACTGGAATTATGCAAGAATTTACGGTTCCGAAATTGAAAATTAATCGGAACTGTCAGTATTCAACAGCCTGTAAGACTATAAAACTTTAAGGACTTTAAGTTTACGCCTTATGCTGTAACAGGTTCTAACGTTTCGATGTAACGACCTGCGTAAACTGCTGCAATTGCACCGTCAGCCGCAGCTGTAATTACTTGGCGTAGCGGAGTTACTCTAACATCTCCGATTGCATAAACGCCTTTAACAGAGGTTTGCATAGCTTCATCTACCATAATGAAACCGTTTTTGTCTTGTTTAACTTGACCTGCAAACAAGTCTGCGTTTGGTTCAAATCCGATGTATGGGAAAATACCGTCAATAGCCAAATCTTTTACTTCGTGAGTTTTAACATTTTCGATAGTTGCAGATTTTACGACTCCATCGCCGTTAATTTTATTTACAACAGTATCGTATATAAATTCTAATTTTTCGTTTTTAAAAGCTCTTTCTTGAACAATTTTGTCAGCTCTAAGTTCATCTCTGCGGTGAATTAAATAAACTTTTGATGCAAATTTTGTTAAGTAACCGGCCTCTTCAACAGCTGCATTACCTCCACCAACAACGGCTACAACTTTGTCTTTATAGAAAGCGCCATCACAAACAGCACAGTAGCTAACTCCACGTCCTACAAATTCTTTTTCACCCTCAACTCCAAGTTTTTTAGATTGAGCACCTGTTGCAATTATAATAGATTTTGCTTTGAATTCACCGTTTAAAGTTGTAACTGTTTTAATTTCAGAAGTTAAATCAACACTTTGAATTTCTTCCATTGGAAATTTTTGAATTCCAAACATATCAGCGTGTTCTTCAAATTTTTCCATTAAGTCATAACCGCCGATTTTTGAAAATCCGGGATAATTTTCTAATTCAAGGTAATTGCTAGGTTGTCCGCCTAACATACTTATATCAATAATTGCAGTTTTTGCAGAACTTCTTGCTGCGTAAATAGCTGCGCTTAATCCTGCAGGTCCACCGCCCAAAATAATAATATCAAATGTTTTATCTTCTGCCATTTTATAAATCCTCTAATATATGCTGGTTCCTGAAATTTTTTGCCCTTCTATCTTATATTTTGCTGTTTTGGTAACAATTTCATACTGATCGCCATAAATTTTTTTTTGTTTTAATGTAAGTTCGTTAGTTCCTGTAAAAGTGTTACCATTTAGACGTAATTTTACTGTATCTGTTAGCTTCATGTTCTCTTCTTTTTGCTCGTGCGAAAAAGTGATGTTATTGTTGTTAACGTCATTCAAGTAAATCTCTGCAACAGCTCCGGTCATCGGATTCCTAAGTTCTATGACGTTACCGCTACGTCTTAAGTTCCACATATCAGCACTGGAAGGTTTAAAATTTTTAGGTGAATCTGTAGTTATAAGAGTAGATTTTACCTGCCAAGTGCCGAAAAACTGTTTCGGCACGCTGTTAATCTTTGAGATTCCAGCTTTTAAGACTATTGAGTCTTGTGCAAAAACAGTTATCGAACTTGTTAAAAATATTATTAATACCGTGATTAATATTCTTTTCATTTATTTATTATTTTTGTTTTTCCATTTTTTCTTTAAGAGCTTTAGCAGATTCTTCGTAACCGGCTCTGCCCATTAAAGCGTATGTATAGTTTTTAGCTTGTTCAACACCAGGTTGGTTGAATGTGTTGATGTTGTATAATTCACCGGCGATAGCTGTTTGAACTTCAAGCATATAAAGTAATTGAGCTACGTTGTAAGCATTAACTTTTGGTAAGCTGATAGTTACTGTTGGACGTTTGTAGTCTGATAAAGCAACTCTAGTTGAATCAGCTTCAGCGTTAATTAATTGGTTAATTGTTTTACCGCCAAGATAGCCAATTCCTGTGTAATCAAAGATGTGAGGAATTTCTAATGTGTTGTCGAATTCTTCAACTCTGATAAAGTTGATAACTTTGTCGTTAGGACCTTCGTTGTAAAGTTGAATTTGAGAGTGTTGGTCAGTAGCACCTAAAGCCTTGATTGGAGTAGGTCCGCAGTTAACTTTTTTACCCTTGTTGTTTTCTTCTTTACCTAACGATTCAGCCCATAATTGAACATACCAGTCTGAAATATATTTCAATCTGCTTGAGTATGGCATCATAACTGATAAGTTTTTACCTTTTTTAGTATCCATTAAGTAGTGAATCAATGCATTTTGAGCAGCGATGTTGTTGTGGATATCAGTATTTTTAAGAGCTAAATCCATATCTTTAATACCGTTCATCATTTCATCGATATCAATACCAACTAAAGCGAATGGTAATAAGCCTACGGCTGAGAATACAGAGAAACGACCACCAACATCATCCGGAACTACGAATGTTTTGTAGCCTTCTTGATCTGCTAATTGTCTTAAAATGCCTGTTTTTTGGTCAGTTGTAGCAACAATATTTTTTCTGTAATTGTCACCTAATTGTTGTTCTAATAAGTTTTTAACAATCATATATTGTGACATTGTTTCAGCAGTTGAGCCTGATTTAGTGATTACGTTAACTAAAGTTCTCTTTAAGTCTAAAACTTGTAATAATCCTGTAATTTGGTCAGGATCGATGTTGTCCAAGAAGAAGATTCTTGGCATACCGCCACGTTGTTCCGGAGTAAGTAAGTTCCAGTATGGTTTTAATAAAGCTTCTGTCACAGCGATACCGCCTAGAGCTGAACCACCGATACCTAAAACTAATACGTTATCGAATCTGCCTTTTACCATTGCTGCATATTCTTTTACATACCAAACTGTTTCTTCGTTGTAACCAAGGTTCATCCATTGTAACCATTGACCTTGTTTGTCTTTTCTTTGGTTTAAGTCTTTGATAATTTTTTCGATGTCATTTTTGTAATTAGAAAATTCTTTTTCTAGATTCAAACCGTGGTCTTTGCCGATAACACTGGCATCAACGTTGTTGTAGTTAAGTGTAATCATTTCTTTCTCCATTATTTATATTGTACTTCGTGTTTATTTAATTACAGCAAAAAATGCACTTATTGAGTGCATTTTTATTGTACTATCGAAAATATTTAATTTAAACATTTTAATGCAAAATGTAACAAAACTTAGTTTATCTAAAGTGATTTTGGAAAGTTTTGTAGGATTTAATTTTACCTTGTTCCTTATATAATTTTACGAAATTTTGTTGAGCTTGTTGATAATTTAGAATGGTTATTTCTATAGATTTGTTCAATAATACAAAGAAAATCGGCAGAGAAAGAGTTACGGTCAAAACCATTATGATAATTTGTTTTGTGAATTTTGAGCGTTCTCTCATTTCTCGTCTTTTTTGAGAGTATTCATCTTGCTCGTGTAAAATTTTGTTTATTAATTTTTTTCGTTCTTTTATTGATAAACTGTTTATAAAATCAATATTGTCAGGTTCAATATAAATTACGTATTTTTTTTCACCTTCTTTTAGTTTTAATTTTTCTTCAGGTGCTTTTTGCTTAGCTAAAGGTGTAGTAGGTTGTGCTACTTCCGGTAATTGAGGTGTAGCATCGGTTGTTGGTGTTGTATTGTCTAAAACAGGCACTTCTTCTGACTTTTGAACAGTCATATTCACTTGTTCAGGAGTATAGTCAATATCTTCTCCTTGCATGTGTTCTTGAAGTTGAGCTTGTAACGCACCAATGTCTATGTTGTCATCAAATTCAATTTCTTCTTTATCCACTTCAAATTCAGTGTTTTCTTGATTTTGGTTGATATTTTTATTATCTTGTTCCAAAATGTTACCTCATTTTTTATGTTCATGATAAACTTTTATTATTAATTCATTATAAATTATATTATTCCAATTATCAATAAGCGAAATAGATGAAAGTTATGAATATCGAAAAACAAAAATTAATAGATTACATAAAAAGACTAAAAGATGCAAAAATACTTGTTGTAGGTGATATTGCAATTGATGAAATGGTTTACGGAGATACAGAAAGAATTTCAAGAGAAGCTCCTGTTTTAATTTTGCAACACACTCACACAAACATTATCTTAGGTGCAGCATCAAATGCTGCTCACAACGCATCAATGATTAATGGCGGAAAAGTTAGCGTAATCGGTGTTGTTGGTGACGATTATCAAGCAACTCAACTTAGAACAGCTTTTGAAGATGCCAATGTCAACTGTGAATACTTGGTTGAAGAAGCAGGAAGAAAAACCGTTACAAAAACCAGAATCTCAGGTTCTTGTTCTCAATCAGTAACACAACAAATTGTTAGAATTGACAGACAAACAAAAGCACCTATTAAAAAAGAAACTGAAGATAAGATTTTGGCAGAATTAGAAAAGGCAATTCCCGAACACGATGCTGTAATTTTATCAGATTATCATATCGGGATTTTAACTCAAAAGGTTATTGATAGAGCTGTAGAGTTGTCTAAAAAATACAACAAAGTTATTGTTGTAGATGCTCAAAAAGATTTATCTAATTATAAAAATGTAACTTCAATGACTCCAAACTTACCGGATACTCAAAAATTTATTGGTTATGAATTGGATTCATTTGAAAAAATTACAAATGCAGGAAATGAAATAATTTCAAAAACAAACGCAAAAGCAATCTTAATAACTTGCGGTTCAGACGGTATGGTTGTTGTAAACTCTGACGGTACATCAGAAAAAATACCTGTATTCAACCGCTCTAAAGTATTTGATGTTACCGGTGCCGGTGATACTGTCACTGCATTGTATACATTAGGACTTGCAATTGGTGCAGAACCTGTTTATGCAGCTGTAATCGGTAATATTGCAGCAAGTATTGTAATTAAACAATTCGGTTGTGCAACAACTACAATTGAAGAAATTCTTGAAACTTTAGAAAATATCAATTTAAAAGGAGAATAATAAAATGGAAAAATTAAAAGAACTTTTAAAAGAAGTAAATACAACTGATTGGATTATTGTCGGCGGTATCTTACTGGCTTTAATTGTTGGCGGTTTAACTTTTGCTCACTTCCGTCAAACAGCAGATAAACAAATTGAAGCTACTGCAACAATTGGATTTCAAGTATTCTTAAGAGGTGTAACTCTTACTACAAACGAATCTCCAATTCTTCCAAATACAGAAACATTTATTACCATTAGAAATGTTCCATATACAAACTTGAAAGTAGCTGATGTAAGAATTGATTCGAAAAAAACTGTAATGCCAAATCCTAGAGGTGGTAAAGATCCATTCATAATAGTAGATGATTTTTCTCAAGCATTCTTATATGATATGGTTGTAACAATTATTGTAGACAAAGCAAAAATTACAAAAGACGGCGCTGTAATTGGCGGTAACAAAATTAAAATCGGCTTGCCTGTAACATTAGAAGGTCCAAGTTACAAATTGAACGGTACAGTTTCAGACGTTAGAATTTTGCAACCTGCATCACAACAAGGTCAACAACCCGCTTACGGTCAACAAGCTCCGCAACAAGGTGGTCAAGCTCAACCTAATGTTAACAAACAAGAAGAAAATATAGGTTAATAAAAAATGTTTAATAAACTTTTTACATTCATTCAATCTAAAACAGAAGGTTTGTATAATAGCAGTTTTATTTTTAAACAGTTAGATACGCTAATATTGTACTCAATATTAGCGGTCTTTCTTGTTTCGACCTTTGCTCAGTCTGAAAAAATCGCTATTTTTGCTATGATTGCGATTGTTTTAACCTTTATTAAATTATTGGTTAAGAAGGGTGAAAAGTTAGAATGTAATAAGTTTGAAATATTTTTGTTGGCTTATTTTATGCTTGTAATTGTAAGCTTGTTTGGTTCAACAATGTTTGGCCTAAGCTTGCACGGATTTTTAAAATTAGTTGTATACTTTGGTTTCTACCTATCACTTGTCCAATATTTAAAAAATAACCAAGATAAAGTTTGGTGGATACTACTTACAATTGGGGCTTGCGTTTCTTATGAAACAATTCAAGGACTGTTGCAATCGGTAATTCGCCCTGATGAAATTTCAACTTGGCAAGACACTTCATACTTAAATCCGGAACAAGTTATGTCAAGGGTTTACGGAACCTTAAAACCTCTAAATCCAAACCTTATGGGTGGATATATGGTTGCGACAATTCCTGTATTGTTTGGTATTTTGGCTCACGAAGTTTATAATAAACGTTATGAAAACTCAGTCGTGTTGCTAGTTTTAACACTTCTTTCAATGTATGTGTTATTTGCAACCGGTTGTAGAGGTTCTTATTTAGGATTATTTGCTATAATCTTAACTTTAGTAGGCGTTTCTGCTAAATTTTTCTGGAACGATTACAAAAAATTATATATGTCTGTAGTTGGTGGTGCTGTTGCATTAGGAACTATTTTAGTTTTGGCAAAAGATTCATTAAGAGCAAGGATATTTTCTATTTTTGCTATGAGAACAGACAGCTCAAATTCTTTCAGATTCAATGTTTATCATTCTTGTATTGATATGTTTAAAGATAACTGGTTGTTAGGAATCGGTTTAGGAAACCAAAATTTCCGTGAAATCTACGGATTATATATGAAAACCGGCTTTGATGCATTAAGTGCGTACAATATTTACCTTGAAACAGCTGTTGAAAGCGGAATTTTTGCACTCTTAGCCTTCTTAGCATTCTTAGGATTAGCTTTATACACCGCATTTGAACACATAAAATACTCAAACGATACAAAGTCTGTAATTTTTACTATAACAGCGGTTGCTTCTATTATAGGCTTGATGGTTCACGGTTTTGTTGATACGGTATTTTTCAGACCACAAATCCATTTCATTTTCTGGACAATGGTTGCAATTATAAGTGTCGAAACAAAGAAATCAAACTTTAGTATTGAAAAATAACTTAAAACTCTTTTATATATTGATTTAATATAAATTTTGATATATATTTTCGGGTGAAAAAAGCGCAGGTTGGAATGACTACAAGCAGACAGACTAAAGGGTATATAAATAGTATTATCGGTTCAACAAGTTACGGTACAAATCCGTTGTTTGCGTTGCCTATGTATGCAATGGGTTATGGTGCAAGTTCGGTTTTATTTTTTAGATACTTGTTTGCATCGTTAATTTATTTTTTGTGGCTAAAATTCGTAAAGAAAATATCTTTGAAAATAACCTTAAAAGAAGCGATTCCACTGTTTATTTTAGGCTTTATGTTTTCAATGTCTTCAATAACATTATTTTACGCATTCAACTATATTGAATCAGGGATTGCTTGTACAATTCTGTTTGTGTATCCGGTAATGGTTGCAGTCATTATGGCGGTATTTTTCAAAGAAAAAATAACTTTGCCGATAGTAGGTGCAATTGCGTTAACTTCTTCCGGAATTTTATTTTTGTATAGCGGTGGTGGAACAGGCGCAAGCATAAATCTTTTTGGTACCGTTTTGGTAATACTTTCTGCTTTGTTGTGTGCAATTTATATGGTTGGTGTAAAAACAATACCTTCCGTAAAGCACATAAGAGGTGATAAACAAACTTTTTATGTAACCTTGTTTGGAATAACTGTTTACATCTTAAGCACAAAATTTTTAACAAATTTGCAAGTTTTAAACTCTCCAAAAGCGTTTTTTTTAGCATTAGGTTTGGCAGTTTTTCCAACAATAATTTCTCTGGAAACAATAAATATTTCAATAAAATTTATTGGCTCTACGAAGACTGCTATAATTGGAGCATTGGAACCTTTAACCGCAACAATATTGGGCATTTTACTATTTAACGAATCTATTTCACTAACAAAACTTATTGGTATGTTATTAGTTTTCGGTGGTGTGTTCGTAATTGTAAACACTAAAAGATAGTTACATTTATTAACAAAAAAGGCAATTTTTATTTTTAGGAAGCTTTAATAAGTATCGAAATTTAAGGAAGGTACGCATGTCTACAAACGAAGTTAAAAGTATTCAACAACAAGTAATAAAGCAAAAAGAGGCTCAAAATACAGTCAGAAAGCAGGATTCGACCATTGATGTTTTTGCATCTAATGAGGTTGGTGCAAGAGTTAGCTTGATGGCAGACGAAACTAATTCGTTGTTTAATAAAACAAAGTTTTTCGAAAATCAGCCTGATATGGGTGCTCAAAAGATAGATGTGTTACCTGAAGAGTTTAAAGATTATACAGGTAAAGATGCGGATGCACTGAAAAAACTTACTCCGGAACGTTTGGAACAGGCTAAAAAGTTTACTGATACAAAGTTGTCAGGGGCTAATATTGCGGCTATTGTAACAATCTTTAATCCCGAACAATGTGATAAAGTTCATAAACATGCTTTAGAATTACAAGAAATGTCTGGCGGAAAGAATAATATTTTCATGTTAGGGCTATCAAATGATAAATATGATGAAGATGCGTTCAGATTGACTGCATTAAACTTTAAATTTGAAATGAATTCAGAAATTTTGGACAAAGATTTGAATGTTCGTTCTGTTGAAAATTTAACTGAATATACAACAGAAAAAGGTGATAAATATAGAATTCAAGATGCATATGATTTGAAGAGTAATACAGCTTCAAAGGTTCGATATGATATGGTTGAACTAGACCAAACTGACGAAGAAGGTAATAAAGCAAAAACCTTCCAAGCAACATATGAGTTGCGTTCTAAATTAAAAGAAGATGGCACTATGATTTCAAGAGAATACTCACGTCCATCAAAGGTAAAAGGTGTAAACACTGTAGATATTTTAACCGAAAACGGTATAAAAACAGTAAGTGATGCAAAACAAAAGAAAAGTGGTAAGGTTGTTGTTCAAAAAGACATGGAATCTTTAGACGGAACAAGAACTCAATACAAATATAAAGATGATCCAAAGGGTAATCGATATATGCATTATAAGATTACAACAAAAGAGGGTGAAGTTTTGATGGATAACAAAAAAACTTTCGAGGTTGTATCTGATAACGAATTCAAATCAACTTTTAATGACAAAAGTTACACAATGAAAATTCAAGACGACAAGTTGTCTGTAGTTTGTGATCAAGATGAAACAAAAACTGCAACATTCGACTTGGGCGGAATTAAGGGCAATAAAGATAAAATTGTCGCAAGCCTTAAGAAATTATCAGGCGATGAGTTGATTGAAATGAGTGAAACAATTGATTCAATTGTTGGTATGGAAAATGAACTTGAATCTTACTACATGCCAAAAGACAGATCATTACACTCAGGTGACAATTTGTTTGTAGTTTTGCATGAATTAGGACACGCAAAAGATTTTAAAAATACAGATATGTCGAGTCCTCTAATAATGATGCAATCTTTCGATAAAATGATTTCTAATAACAAAGAATTCCAAGAAATATACAAAAAAGAAAAAGATGCGTTTAATAAGGAATTTCCGGATGCGCAAAGAGAACATGTTGACTATTTCATAAACTCGTTGACTCACTACAGCGGAAAAACAGGCGGTATGAAAGAAACCGTTGCAGAAGCAAACGCAATTCATACAACTCCGTTAACTCACGAATTGTTGACAATGAGAACTCAATATTTGCAACAATATTTCCCTAGAACAATGGCTAAGTTGAATGAAATGTATCAAAACAATCCAAGAGTAAAAACAGAAATTAAGTTTCCAAAAATAGAACTCCCAAAATTGGAAATTCCTCCATTTAACTTTCCAAAAACAAATTAAAACAATATAAATAAGGCGCCGACTCGAACC
>URRM01000017.1 GCA_900550295.1 uncultured bacterium | reverse complement strand
CTTCTTGAAGAATGGCGCTTTACTAATTAAATTTTCTTTATTATCTAAATAATTCTTTGGCTTTTTCTCTAATTTCTTTGTCTATTGCAAAGATTTCGTCTATGTCCGGATTTTGAACCACTGTGTGTTGGCGATAGATTTTTTCAACAGTTGTGTAAATGTCGTAAAGTGTAATTTTTCCGTTTAAGAAGGCGTAAACAGCTTCTTCATTTGCGGCATTCATACAAGTTGTAGCACTGCCACCGGTTCTTCCGGCTTCGTATGCAAGAGCCATGCAAGGGAATTTTTCGAAGTCCGGTTTTAAGAAATCGAACTTAACCGCATCTGCAAAGCTAAAACTACGAGATTTAATGCCAGCAGGTCTTTCAGGGTAACAGATTGCGTATTGGATTGGAATATGCATGCTAGGAACCCCAATTTGAGCCATGATGCTACCGTCTTTCCACTCTACGGCAGAATGAACATAACTTTGAGGGTGAACAACAACATTGATGTGATCATAATCCATTCCGAAAAGGTGGTGAGCTTCAATAATTTCAAGCCCTTTATTCATAAGAGTTGCACTGTCAACGGTAATTTTCTTACCCATGTTCCAACGTGGATGTGCAAGAGCTTGTTCAACAGTTGCTTGCTTAATTTCGTCAATAGACTTGTGTAAAAATGGTCCGCCTGAAGCTGTAATGATTAATCTGTCGACCTTTTCTAATTCTCCGTGAATACATTGGAAAATTGCAGAGTGTTCGCTGTCTACAGGTAAAATTTTAACTCCGGCTTCTTTAGCTTTTTTCATAACAATATCGCCGGCCATAACAAGAGTTTCTTTGTTGGCAAGAGCGATGTCAATGCCGTTTTCAATAGCTGCCAGTGTTGGTTTTAAACCGATTTTTCCTGAAACAGCTACTAAAATAATATCATTTTCTTTGTTTGAGCAAATTTCTTGTAAACCTTCGTCACCATATAATGCTTTAGCGCCTTGAGTGTTAAGTTCGCTGTTTTCTTTGCCTAAACAAACATATTTAGGTCTGAACTTTTCAATTTGTTTGTTTAAAAGTTCAACGTTTGAGCCACCTGCAAGTGCAATAATTTCGAATTTATCTTGTAATTTTTCAATAACTTCTAATGATTGGGTTCCAATTGAGCCTGTTGAACCAATAATACTAATTTTCTTTTTCATAATTAATCCTAGTGTTGTGTCTATCCTTTTTAGTATTTACATTATATAGCAAAAATGGATTTACAAATTAAATTATTTATGCTTTATTTAAAGTATTATGAAAAAGATTTTAACTAATTTACTAATAATAATTATAATATCAGTATTTGCAGTTGCTTGTGGTAAAAAGCAACAACCGATGGATTTGTATGATGTAATTCAACAAAGAGGTAAAATTGTTGTAGGTGTTAAAGACAATATTCCTCCATTTAGTTCAAAAGATAAAGACGAAAATTATGTCGGTTTTGAAATAGATTTGGCAAAGAAAATTGCATCAAGATTATTGGGTGATGAAAACGCAGTTGAATTTGTTACGGTAACTCCGTCGAACAGAATCTCTATGTTGAATTCAGGTCAAGCGGATATGATTATTGCAACAATGACAATAAATACCTCTCGTTTAAGCATGGTTGATTTTACTGAACCATATTACATTGCAGGTCAAACAGTTATGGTTAAAAAATCAAGTAAGATTAAATCATTATATGATCTAAAGGCTAAAAAGATTGGTGTTGTCTTTGGTACTACAGCAAATGAAAGCATTAGAACCGTTGCTCCATCGTCTTTGGTTGCAGGTTTTAAAACTTATGATGAAGCTGTTGATGCCCTAAATCAAGGTCTTGTTGACGGTGTAGCAATGGATGATACAGTGTTGATGGGGTATAAATTAAAAGATTCATCACTTATTGCAATAAGTCAAAAATATACACAAGAACCTTATGGTATTGCATTAAGAAAAGGTACAGAAAGTACAAGAGTTTTGGAAATGCTTGACGGCTATATTTCACACGCTAAATCATCAGGTGAAATTAACAAACTAAAAGCTAAATGGATTAAGTAAGTTATAATGATTTTTCAAAACGAGATTAAAATGGAAAGTATAACTTTATGTCATGCTGAAGCTTTTAACTTGTAAATAACAATTATAACGTAGTTGTTCAGCATCATATTAACTATCCCACCGGTCTTTTGTAGTGCTTTGCTTTTATTCGCAAAAACATTTTAGTTGTTATACTTCAAAAGGATCGTTTGCTTTGTAGTAATTAGGCTTTTTCTTTAGCTTATCGTTCTTCTTTTTAGTCTTTTCTGGTACATTTTTGTATGCATTATCAATAGACATCTTCATCAATGTCTTTTTAGAACGAATATCGTAGCAAGTTAACCAAAAACTTCTGTTTATGTTGTCAACATTAAACGAAATTCTGCCTGCAACTCTGTCACCAGGTTTAATTTGTTTGAACATCAAATTAGTATCACCGAAAATTGACGGGTGAAAAACATTGTTGTAATCGCTAACAAGAGCCAAATCCATGCCTGAAAGTGTTTTGTCAGTAAGATTAGAGATTGATAAAGTTAATGTAATTGTATTAGCTTCACCAAACGGATCTTTTTCATGGACAATATTTGTAATTTTAACCTTTAACCCCGGGTAAAAGATTTCATGTTGTTTTAACGCTGTGTCTTTGTATACAGGAAGTTGAACTTTTCCGTTAATTTTTACTCTGATTTCATCCCCAGGGGCAATTAAAACGTCTTTACCTTTTCTCCATAAAGACATCCCTAAACCAACAGTACCACCAACGGCAGCACCGCCTAAAACTGTGTAACCTTGTGATGCAATAGCGGCTTCAATACCAAATAAGTTTAAAGCAATAAGTCCGCCGACAACACCACCTGCGGCTGTGTAACCAACATCTTGGGCTACGATTTTACCGGCTTCTACAACAGGGTGCATTCTCGTAGACATTTTACCTTCAATCGGAATTTCTCTACCATCCGGTGTTACAAGGTAATCAAAATCAAGACTTACGTAACCGTTTCGTCCAAGTCTTTTTGCTCCTGATTGTTCCTTGATAATTCCGTGAGCAATGGTACCTTTTGGTAAAATAACACCACTATCTCCTGAAACATCACTTACAACTTCGGCAAAAAATTCATCACCCTCAATTGACAAATTACCGTCAATTACCTGCGAAACAGTCATTTTGATAACATCTTTTTCGTCAATAATGTCAACTTTGCCTGTGAAAAGTTCAGATTGATCTAAAGTCTTTTGGTCGAATTTCTCCGCATGACCTTGGAATGTATCAGCAAAAACCAATCCGCCGCTGAAAAAATATGATATTATTATAGCGCTTGCTAAAAGTTGCTTACATTTAACCATAATAATTATTATTATATTTATTTTGAAAAATAAATCCATTTGTAAACATTCCTTTTACAAAACAAACTTTTTGAATTCCTTTTTAGTACAATTGTTTTATAGTTATTATTTTATAAGGAGAAGTAATGGAACGTTTTATTGGCATCATTGGTATGGTCGTTTTGTTAGCAATTGCGTTTGCTTTGTCTAATAACAAAAAGGCTATCAACTACAAGACTGTAGGTGTAGGTTTAGCTCTACAAATTATTTTCGGTATTTTTATTTTTAAGGTGCCAGTAGGTCAAAAGATATTTTTATGGTTAGGACAAGTAATTGTTAAATTGTTAGAATTTGCAAACATCGGTGGTAAATTCGTTTATGGTCCATTACTTGATGATAAACAAATGGGTTCAGTATTCGGTTGCTCAATTCCATTTGCATTCCAATTAATCAGTGCAACGGTATTTATGATGATGATAGTAAATATTCTTTACTACTATGGAATCATGCAAAGAGTTGTTACTATTTTGGGTAAAGCAATGAACAAACTAATGAAGGTTAGTGGTGCAGAAGCTTTATCAAACGTAGCAAGTGCTTTTGTAGGTCAAGTTACAGCACAAATTATGATTAAACCTTACTTGGCAAAATTAACACGTTCAGAATTACTTGCTTCTATGGCAGGTTCAATGGCTTGTACATCAGGCGCTATGATGCCTGTTTATGCAATGATGGGTATTCCGATTGTTTATGTTTTAGCATCAGCAATTATGGCTATTCCGGGGGCGTTAGTTATGACAAAACTTGTTTACCCCGAAACCGGTGAACCTGAAACAATGGAAAATATTAAATTAAGCCGTCGTAAAACTCACTCAAATGTATTTGATGCAATTGCATCCGGTGCTTCTGAAGGTATGATGGTTTCATTGAACGTAGTTGCGATGTTACTTGCAATCGTTGCCCTAATCGGTATGATTGACTACATTTTAGCTGCATTTGGCGGATGTGTTGCAAACGTATTCCACTTAACAGGCCCTGTTTTAGGCTTTGACTTTCAAGCTTTATCATTAAAGATGATTTTAGGTAAATTCTTTGCTGTATTTGCATTGATTATGGGTGTACCTGTTCAAGATATCTTTAATGTTGGTGGTGTAATCGGTTTGAAAATCGTTTCAAACGAAGTTTACGGTTATACAGACTTAATAGAAATCCAAAATATAATTACAAATAAAGCTTTCGTAATTGCATCATTCGCAATTTGTTCATTCGGTAACTTTGGTTCTATCGCAACACAAATCGGTGCAATTGGCGGTTTAGCTCCAAACCAAAGAAAGAACTTAGCAAGATTGGGTATGAGAGCATTAATTTGCGGTGTGTTCACTTGCTTTATGTCAGCTTGTATTGCAGGTATCTTGGTTGGCTAAGTAATTTTATAAAAAAAAAACGCAAAAAAGGCTTCACCATAAAAGATGAAGTCTTTTTTAGTCCCCAAATCCAGTAACTCTTTTTAAAGATTAAGCGTTGAATGCAGCTTCAGAACCTGAGTTGTTAGCTCCGCCGAAACCTTCAAAAATAGTGTTGATAAATGCAACTTGTGGTTGTTGTACATTATCTAGTTTCTTTTTATTATCATCGATACCGTTAATACCATTAATAGCACCGTTGTTTAATCCATTTAATCCAAACATTTTAATTCTCCTCTTGTGTTTCTTTAATACCTCTTACATATATATAAAGTATTTTTCTCATGAAAAATTGCAAGCATGGCTCAAAATATGAAGTTTTGTTAAGGAAATAATAAAATGAATCAGCCCTAAAATGTAATATATAGTGTGCTTGTTAACTAACAAAAAAGCTATAGTCTTATATTAAAAGAAGTCTTATGTCATTATTGCAAAGACTTCTTGCTTAGCTTTTTCTTTCTTTTGAAATATAATAGTTATTTACGTCGTAAGATTCGGACTAATTATACAAGCAATTCATCTTCGACAATTTTGCAGATAAGATGTCCTAGCATTGTTTGCGCTTCTTGAATTGCAGGTGTTTCTGAAGATGGAATTTTAACCAAAATGTTACAAATTTTGTCCATCTCACATGGTGTTTGTCCTGTTAAACCAACCGTTGTTAAACCCATTTCGTTTGCAACTTTTATGGCATTAACTACGTTTTTTGAGTTTCCTGAGGTTGAAAGAGCAATCAGAATGTCGCCTTTTTTGCCAATTGCTTCAATTTGTCTTGAAAACGCTTTGTCATAGCTAAAATCGTTTGATAGAGCTGTAATAAGAGCGTTGTTAGAGGTCAAAGAAATTGCATTGAAGGCATGTCTATCTTTGTAGAACTTAGACACGAATTCTGTTGCTAAATGGTCGCAATCACTTGCCGAACCACCGTTTCCTACAAACAAAATTTTGTTTTCGCTTTTTAGAGCTGAAATAATTTTGTTGCTAATTTCTTTAACTTTTTCAAACATTTCTTCATCCGCAAGAATATTTTTGCGGATTTCTATTGAATTTTGAATGTATGTTTTAATTTGATTATCCATTAACGTGCTCGATTAATTCAATTTCATTGTTGTCAGGATCTTTAACAAAGGCAATTTTTGTACCTGAGAAAACCACATAAGGTTCGTAAAAATATTCGTAACCTAGTGCGTGTAATTTTTCTGTAAATTTTTCCATTGAGTCTACAGAAAAAGCAAAGTGTCCAAAGGCATTGCCATTAACGTATCCTTCTTTAGGAATTTCATCGTTAACTGTCAATTCGATTTGAGCAGTATGTTCTTCGTCTTCTAAGTATATCAATTCGCAATCGTCAAGTCTTTTTTTCTTAGCGATAGTCATATTTAACAATTTTTGATAGAACTCTAAAGATTTTTCTACATCTTTAACTCTAATCATAGCGTGTAAAAATTTCATCTTAATCCTTCTTTCTAAGCATAATTACGGCATTTGCTTCAATTGCTTTTTTTTCACCAACGGCATCCATTTGTTCGTTAGTTTTAGCCTTAATTGAAATCAAGTTTACATCAACCCCAAGATGTTTTGCAAGTTCTTTTTGCATAGCCGGAATGTGCGGTTTCATCTTAGGAGCCTGCGCAATGATGTTGCAGTCAAGGTTGTTGATAACATAGCCTTCCTCTTGAATCAATCTATAAGCGTGTTGTAGCAATAAGATACTTGAAATTCCTTTGTATTTTTCATCAGTATCGGGAAAATGTGTGCCGATGTCACCAAGAGCAAGTGCTCCAAACATAGCATCAATGATTGCGTGAATAAGTACATCAGCATCAGAGTGACCTACAAGCCCTGTTACGTGAGGAATTTTAACCCCTCCGATAATTAAATCTCTGTCAACGTCAAGTCTGTGGATGTCATATCCTAGTCCAATTCTATACATTTGCACCTACTTTTACAAATTTTTCTATAGCTCTAACGAATCCGTTATTGTCAACAGTGTCTGTAACATAGTCTGCTACGGCTTTAAGTTCATCGGTTCCGTTGCCCATTGCAACTTTTACACCACCGGCTTTTAGTAAATCGATGTCGTTATTGTGATCGCCGATTGTAAGAGTTTCTTCTTGAGAAATTCCGTAAAGTTTTTGCAAGGCTCTTAAACCATCACCTTTGGTTGCTTCTTTGTGACAAACTTCGCAGAAGAAATCGCAAGAT
Source organism: uncultured bacterium (assembly GCA_900550295.1). GTDB lineage: Bacteria > Cyanobacteriota > Vampirovibrionia > Gastranaerophilales > Gastranaerophilaceae > UBA6984. The sequence continues at coordinate 18,433 of URRM01000017.1, read as the reverse complement.
TTTACGATAAATAATTCAGGAAAATCTTCTTGAAGTTTTTTAGTCAAACGAGTCACACGTTCAGGATTGTCATAGTCAATTAATACTAATTTGTTAATATTATCCAATTCCAATTCTGAGAAGGGTTTTGCCGTGAAAGGAATTTTTTGATAATCAGCGTATTTGTGTGTAATTTCATCCTCTTTTTCAACATAAAGGTTGTCGTTCATATACAAATTCATATGAATATTTTCATTATGAGCCCAATCAATAATTTTGAAGGCTGTTTCAGTTGGGATGTGTCTTTCGTATAAAGTTTCTTGTTCTGTTGTATTTTCTCTAACAAGTGCCCCTTGATAAGATACGATCGCATTTTTAAGTCCTAATTGGTCTGCAATTTTCTTTGCGGATTTGTGCATTCTGCCTGTAACAATAACAACCTTAATCCCATTGTTATCAAGGCTTTTTATGCAATCTATAACTTCGGGTGTAAATTCACCGGAATATCTTAAAATTGTTCCATCTACGTCTGTTGCAACCATTTTTATTGTCATTTTATTTTTCCTTAATCAATTTTGTATGCTCTTAATAGTGCGCAAAGTGTTTTTGAATCGTTAATTTCGCCATTTTTAATCATAGCAAAAACTTCTTCTTTAGTATATTCAAAAAGTTGTAAAATTTCACCCTCATCCGGATGTGGTTTGTTGTATGTTAAATCTTTTGCATAGTATAAATATAATTTTTCATCACAAATTCCGGGAGTTGTATTGATGTAACCTAAAGATTTCCACGTTTTAGCATCGTAACCTGTTTCTTCTTCAAGTTCACGTTTGCAAGCTTCATCAGGATTTTCACCGTATTCAAGCTTACCTGCAGGAAGTTCCAAATTTGTATTTGCAAGTGGGTAGCGATATTGTTTAACTAACAAAACTTTTCCTTCGTTAGTTTCAGCAACAACAACGACTCCACCCGGGTGTCTGACTACTTCTCTAAAGCTTTTATGTCCGTCAGCTGTTTCAATTTCGTCAAATTCAACGTGAACAACTTTGCCGTCGTAAGCAACTTTGCTTGATAATGTTTTTTCTGTAAATTCCATTTCATACCCCTTAAAGCGCTAAAACAATCGCTTTTATGTTTTCGTCTGTAATTTTTTCTAATGCTTTGTCTTTGTCTAATTGAGTTAAATCATTTAACGATTTTAAAGCCTCCAAAGATTTTAAGATGATAGTTTGATTTTTAGAAGTTAACAAGTTACGAATTAAGTCGCTATGTTTTATTAAATCCAAAGCCGGAGAAACAAAATCACTATTTTCATTTAATTCCGGTGCAATAAAATTGTCTAAATCGTCGTCTAAATTATCGTTTAGAAGCGCTTTTATTGCGTTAATTTCTTCTTTTGTGTTTTTGTCTTCGTCAAATAAATATTCGTCATTTTCTGTAAGTTGATTGAACTTGTTTCTTGCTGTCAATAATATAACAGCATTTTTAGAATTAGGTTCGCAGAAGATTAAACGTTCAAACACTTCATATAATTGGAATAAAAATACGCTTGAAAGCGGAACGATTTCCCCTAAACCTTGTAAAATGTTGTATATAGCAAGTAAAGTGTCTGAATAATGTTCAGAATTCAAAAGTTTTAGAAGGCTTTCCATATAGCCTATTTCACTTGCGATATATTCTGAAACAGAAGATTTTTTCATCACTTCAAAGATTTTACTTAATAAACTCTTTTCACCGTAAGTTGAAATAAATTTTACGCCGGCTAAAACTTCAAAATCATCATTAGAGTTTAATTTTTCAACTGCTAAATCAAGTGATGATTTGTCCCCCATAGAAGAAAGCGCAAGAGCAGAATTGAAGGCAAGTTGTTCATCTTCTGAAAATGCGTATTGTTTTAATGTTTCAATTACTTCATTATCTTTATAATAAGAATAGAATTTTACGGCATAACATTTTTCACTGTCATTTCCGTTATTTAACAAGTCTTTCATTTTGCTCAAAACTTCATCATCGGCAAATTTGGCTAAAGTGTTAGCAATAAAATCAGCGTAGGATGGTGAATAGCAACTCAAAAAAGTTAAAAGATTTTTGAAATTATTTTTGTTGCAAGCATGCTCTAAGCGCTTAGAAACATTTTGCTTGATAAAATCAAATAAAAAATCTTCTTTAGAAACTAATTCTTCAAATGCTTTGTTGTCTGCATTGTTAATAATATGCGCAGCAGCTTGCTCATAATCAGCTTGGTTTTTACCTGTAAGTTTTTTAATTAAATCCATAAAGATTAATCTAGGTAGAAAGCTGTAATAACCTTGTGACCTTCTTCTGCGTATTCAATAGCACCATGAAGAGTTTTACTTGTATGAGATAAGAAACAGATTAATTGGTTGCAATCGTCAATAATTTCTCTGTTGCAAACTCTAGATGCATCAGCAAGAGTCATCATAGCTCTGTCCGGATGTTCAACGATGTTTGGAACACCGATTAATTGGTCTTGAACGTCAGAAGGTTGTTGACCGATAGTTTGAGGTAAGATTACCTTTAATTTGTCAGGATTAGCCTTCATCGCACCACGGATTGTAGCTGCGTTTGTACCTGAAGAACCACCTGATGTAATAATTGTGTTACCTTGTTGTGCTAAAGCTGTAACAAGTGTTTCAATAATTTGTTGGTGAGTAATTGCTAAGTTTCTGCTGCCGATAACTGCAATTCTTTTAGCAGATTGTTGAATTGTAGCCAATTCCATAGCTAATTCATCGACTGTATCAGGTGAATCGTTTGATACTGAGTCTAAATCATCAAGAGGCACCATGATTGAACCTTGATTTGAACCTTCGTTATCTTCGCCTAATAATTTAATTGTTTCAATGTCTGCCATATTTTCCTCTACCTTTTACAAAATATTATGTTATAGTATAATCATATTATCACAAATATATTTTTTTTGAACAGGGGATATGGAAAACATATTAAACAATCTTAATGAACGTCAAGTTGAGGCGGTTAAAACGACTAAAGGTCCTTTGTTGATTTTGGCAGGTGCCGGTTCGGGTAAAACAAAGGTCCTTACATCTCGTATTGCGTATTTGGTTCAAAATGGTGTAAAGCCCCGTGAAATCTTGGCTGTAACATTTACTAACAAAGCCGCAAGAGAAATGCGTGAACGTTTAGGAAATATTTTGGGCGAAGAAACTGTTAAATATATGTGGGTAGGTACATTCCATAGTATTTGCGGTAGAATTTTGCGCCAAGATATTGAAAATTATGCTTTCCAATCTGGTAAAAAATTAGATCATAATTTTACAATTTATGATGATTCAGATTGTATGGCTGTCGTTAAAAATGCATTGAAAAAACTTAATCTTGATGACAAGGTTTATCAGCCAAAATATGTCAGAACAGTAATTTCAAACGCTAAAAACAAAATGGAAGATGCCCACCGTTTTGCAACTTTTGCTAGAGATTTTAAGGCGCAAAAAATTGCTGCGGTTTTTGAGGAATATGAAAATACATTAAATAATAATAATGCAATCGACTTTGATGATATGCTTATGCTTGCTGTAAAGTTGTTTGAACAAAATCCTGATGTCAGAGAAAAATATTTCTCTCGTTTTGAACACATTCTTGTTGATGAGTTTCAAGATACAAACATTGCTCAATATAAATTAGTCAATATGCTTTATACTAATTTGTCAGACAAAATTCCTGATTCTCGTTCACTTTGCGTTGTAGGTGATGTAGATCAATCAATTTACAGTTGGCGTGGTGCTGATTACAAAATTATTTTAGGTTTCCAAAAAGACTTTATGAATTCTAAAGTAATTAAATTGGAACAAAATTACCGTTCAACTGAAAATATCTTAAAAGCTGCAAATGCAATTATTGAAAATAACGAAGAACGTGTTGATAAAGTTCTGTTTTCAAACAAAGGTGACGGCGAAAAAATTCACTATTACGAAGCTCAAGATGATTCGGATGAAGCAAATTATATTGCATCCACAATTAAAGCGACTTGTGATGGTGATTACAACAAATATGCAATACTTTACCGTACAAACGCTCAATCTCGTGCAATTGAAGAAGCTTGCATGGCAAATTCTATTCCGTACAAAGTTTATGGCGGTATGAAATTCTATGACAGGCAAGAAATTAAAGATGCTATTGCATATTTAAAATTAATTTATAACCCAAACGATTCTCAAAGTTTCAAACGTATTGTAAATGTGCCAAAACGTGCAATCGGTGAAACTTCAATTTCAAACTTGCAAAAATTTGCTGACCAACATGACATCAGTTTGATGGAAGCTATTGAAATTATTGAAGAATCAGAGTTAAACTCAAAAACTCAAATAAAACTTAAAGACTTTAAAATGCTTATCGACAAACTTAGAGAAGTTTCTACAAGTTATGAATTAGCGGAGTTTTTAGGCTTGGTTTTGGAACATACAGGCTATATCAGAATGTTGCAAGCAGAAAATACACCGGAAGACGAGGCAAGAATTGAAAACTTGCAAGAGTTGGTAAACGTAGCGAGCGAATTTGAATCGGAAGAACCTGATAATATCTTAGGTGAATTCTTATCTCAAGTAGCTTTGGTGTCAGATATTGACGGAATGGACGAGATTGCCAATAATGTTACGTTGATGACACTTCACTCTGCAAAAGGGCTTGAGTTTCCGATTGTTTTCCTTGCAGGACTTGAAGAAGGAACTTTCCCTCACCAAAGAACTTTTAATTCTGCAAGTGAATTGGAAGAAGAAAGACGCTTGATGTACGTTGGTGTTACACGTGCAGAGGAAGAATTATACTTATCTTCAGCAAAACGACGTCAAATGTGGGGTGAATATAAATATTACAACCCAAGCCGTTTCTTGGAGGAAATTCCACCTCAACTGCTTGATTCTACTACATCTTCTGAAACGTTTACATCTCAATCAACATTCAGAAGTGCCGTTCAAAAAATGAAATCTTCGTCTTCAAGCTTTGCAACTTCAAATTCTGATGGTTACGTAAAACCTACAAGTGGTTTTGGGGCAAATTTTGTTGCACCTTCCCGAAAAAAATACGAAGCTCCGCAATATAGTGCTCCCAAACGCACCGCTCCAAAAGCTTTTGTTAAAAAATCCACTATTAATAAACAGAGAGAAGAAGAAAAAATTAAAGCCTTCTTTGAAAACAATAAAATTAAACAAAAAATTGAAGAAAATAGAAAACAAGTTGAAGAACAACAACGTCAAAAGCAAGAAGAAATTTTGAAAGCGCAAACAGTAGACTATTTCTTTAACAAAGGTGAAAAAGTCTTCCACGATATGCTTGGCGCAGGCGAAGTTATTGACGTAATTCAAGTTGGGGACAGCACAATGTATACCATTGACTTTGGTGCCAAAGGTAAAAAAGCAATGGATGCACAATATGCCCGCTTGAAAAAAATCTAATTTCAAATTTTGTTGAATTATATTGATGAAAAATATGTCTTGTAGAATTTATTTTTTGATGTGATTTTATCATTTTTTCTCCAATCTTATTTTAAACATTTGATAACCTATTATACCATTTTTTGAAAAAGATTTAGTCCGTTATTTTACGTACAGAAAAATACGTACGTATTTTTACGGACACGTGGTACTCTTTTGGTCTGATAATGCCAATTTTCAGACTTGAAAAAGAAATTTGACTCTCATAGTCCGTATTCTAGCTGTTTAATACACCTGAATGGATTTTATAGAAATGATTTACACCATATGTCATCTTGAAACTGAAATTTATAGATTCCAATTTTAACCTTGTTTTTAATAATAGATAACTTAACGTCTTAAAGTCTTACTTAAAACCTATGCCGCCAACTTATTTTGCGTAATAGGCGAAGAGGCATATCTTGCGGTTCTGGCGTTAAGTCTTGAACAGGCACAATTAAGCTGTTTATTTAGTACAAACATATTTCGACTCATTGCTGCATAATCATTCATGGCTGACATCATTTTCTCTGGATTGACCATTGATATGGTGTTTTCATGGTTATCTACTTTTTCTTGAGCGTATTTCTTAACTAGTAGTTGATCAATATAATCTCTTGCGCCAATAGCCATGTTATTTTTTCTCCTTAATGAGTCTTTAATACGTGTTTTTTACTGTTTTTGAGATAATTTTTCGTACTACAAATTAAGCCACATATACAAGTCTATTAACCTTAAATAAACTGTATTGCAAACTATTTGTTGTATCTTGAATAATCTTAATTATCTCTCGTACTTATATAAAGTATTACTCCTCAAAATAATTGCCTTTTTGAAATACACAATGTTAACTTTTGTTAACAATGCCCTAATATCATTCCGCACTTGATATAGGGGCTTATCAAGTCAATAAGCCGATAATGGTTAAGTCGAACTATAATTAAAATGACAATTCAATTGTAGATGACTCATAATCTCAAGTGTTTAAAGCCTAAGCAAAGATTGATTCATCTACTTGTTTTCTTGCAACTCTTTGGGCTAAGTCTGTTTTTGTAATTTGACCATCGCCGTTTACGTCTAAACCCTTGTTTGCATTATAAAATTTATGACCTTGAGATGTTAATACTTCTTGGTTTACGTATGCTGGTAAGAAGGTTAATGTGTATAAATCCCCAGCAGATAATTGTCTGTTGCTTTTTACGTATGTTTTTCTGTTCATTAAATAGAATTTTTCTACGTAATCTAATTGTTGTTCAGGAGTCATTTCTCTTAGGGCATCTGTTGTTGTGCCTAATGCTCTTGCTGTTGCTGGCATAAATTGGATTAAACCTGATGCACCACCTTTTTTGTTTTGTGCTCTTGAGTTTAAACCTGATTCTGAGTTCATTACTGCTAACAAATCTTTGTAGTTACAACCGATACGTTGTGCTACTTGTTTTACTTTGTTCAAGAAAGATTTTGTTAATTTTACGTTTGGACGAGAAGAACCGTTTCCACGTGTTGTAGAACCGTAGTTGAAATTGCTGAAATCAAATTTTGGCATTGTGAAGTTACCAAAGTTGAAATTTGACATGTTAAACATTGGCATATTGAAAGCCATTGGAGAGAATGAAGTTGTATTTATTGATTTTAATGCTGAAAGACTACTAAAAATTGATGCCATGCAAGATGTGAAATCTCCGCCGGCAAATGGATTGCTATTTGCATTTAATGCTGAAAACATATATGGATTTATGTTGTTTATAGGTGTCATTAAATATAACTCTCCAAATTGTAATCTCTCGTATTTATATAAAGTATTTTTTGTTTTAAAAATTGCCTTTTAAAAAAAGATTATGTTACATCATGTTAACAAACAATGGGGCTTGCTTTTTAATGCAAGCCCCATTGTTTTATGATAAATTATTTTTCTCTTAAATAAAATTTCTTTCGTTTTTCTTCTAAACGTTTTTGACCGTAACCATAGAAGACATAAATTAAAATACCACCAACAAGCCAAGCTATAAACCATATTGAAGAGGTTTTTAATGTTGTCATTGAATATAACATTAAACCACCGCTCATTAGTATACCCAAGATTGGAAATAATGGAACGCATGGAACCTTAAAAGCTCTTGGTTTGTCAGGTTCTGTTTTTCTTAAAATCATAACTGCAGCACATACAATAATGAATGATAAGAAGGTACCAAAGTTACAAAGTTCTGCTGAAATTTTTAAGTCCATAACTAAAGAACCTAAAATAACGACAATTGCAGATAACCAAGTTAAAACATAAGGTGTTCTGTTGTGCCTGTGAACACGTCTTAAACCTTTTGGTATGAATCTGTCACGGCTAATTGCATATAAAATACGAGTTGTACCTAATTGGTAAACCAATAATACAGATGTTAGACCTGCCAAAGCTCCTACTGAAATCAATCCAGCTAATTTATTATGACCTACAAATCTCATAGCTGAAGCAATTGGAGCTTGTATATCAATTGCTTGGTAATTTACCATACCTGTTAAAACCAAAGCTGCTGATACATATAAAACTGTACATAAGAACAATGTACCTAAAATACCAATCGGTAAATCTCTTTGTGGATTTTTAGTTTCTTCTGCAGCTGTTGAAATAGCATCAAATCCTATGTATGCAAAGAATATTATAAAGGCACCCATAAAAATACCTTCAAAACCATTTGGAGCAAATGGAGTCCAGTTTTCAGGTTTTACGTAGAAAGAACCAACAATGATGAATGACATAATTATGAATAAGTTAACACCAACCATAATTGTCGCAAATTTTGTAGATTCTTTAACACCTTTTATTAACAATAATGTAAGAATTAACACAATTGCAATTGCAGGAATATTGATTGAAACAGGAATTACGCCAAATAAATAAGGCATAACGTCGTGTGGATTTACCCCTTGTTTTGCACAAATTGATAGTGAAGTTCTATAGTCATTAATCAACCAAATAGGAGGATTAACAAGCCAATTAGGAAGTACGTGTTCAAAACCTTTTAGCAATTGCATAAAATAGCCTGTCCAAGCACTTGCAACAGTAATATTACCGATGGCATATTCAAGCATTAATATCCAACCTACCATCCAAGCCATAAATTCACCCATTGTTGCATAAGTGTATGTATAAGCACTACCTGCAACCGGAATCATTGATGCAAATTCACTATAGCAAAGAGCTGAAAATACACAAGCTATTGCCGCAATTATCATTGAAATTGTAAGAGATGGACCTGCAGCTACACCGCCGTCGCCACCTTGAGCAGCAATACCAATAATTGTAAATATACCGGTTCCTACAACCGCACCAATACCTAATATAATTAAATCAAAAGCATTTAATGTTTTCTTTAGTTCAGAGTGTTTACTTGCTGAAATCAATTCATCAGCACTTTTTATAGTAAGCATCTGCTTAAATATTGTAGCAACTTTTGCTTTTAGAGTTGTTTTATTATCGTTATCCATTATTTTGTTCTTTCAGTCTTGTTTTTTCTATTGCCTTTAGCTTAATTTCAAGCATTTTAGCTTCTTTTTTACGATTTTTCTTATATCCATAGTGGAAATATATTAAAGCACTTAAACCAATCCAAATTGGGAAAAGTATTGCTGACATAATGCTTGCAGACGTAATTAAGAAATAAATCATCAATCCTGACAAGCAAAATATACCGATTAACGGAGTCCAAGGTGAGAATGGAACCTTAAATGGGCGCTTTCTTTTTGGATCAGCCTTTCTTAATATCAATACAGCTACACAAACAATTATAAATGAAGTAAATGCACCATAGTTACAAAGTTCTGCAGCTGCATTTAAGTCTAAAGATAAAACTCCTAATATTGAAATAAATGCAACAGTATATGTCAAAACGTTTGGAGTTCTTGTTTTTCTATTCAACTTTCTAAAAATTGAAGGTAAGAAATTATCACGGCTCATTGCATATAAAATACGAGTTGTAGCCATTAACATTACAAGTAAAACAGATGTTAAACCTGCCAATGAACCGATAGCAATAACTCTGGCAACAAGGTCCTGATGAACCATATTCATAACATAAACCATTGGCGCTTTTAAGAATTCTTGAGGAACCACAATACCGCTTGTCGGTTGCATACCTGTCAAAACTAATGCAACTAAAACATAAACAACTGTTGTTACAGCTAAAGAACCTATAATACCAATAGGCAAATCCCTTTGAGGATTTTTACATTCCTCTGCCGTTGTTGCTAAAGCATCAAATCCGATGTAAGCAAAAAATATTATAAAGGCACCGTTACAGATACCATTCAAACCATTTGGAGCAAATGGAACCCAGTTTTGAGGATTTACGTAAAATGCACCAACTAAAATGAAAGATGCAATTACAGCCAACTTAATAACAACCATCACAGTTGCCATAATAGTTGAATCTTTAGTACCACTTTTTAAAATCCAAGCAATAATTACAATAATAAGAATTGCAGGTAAATTTATTGAAATCGGAATACCAAAAATATGAGGCATAACACTATTTGCACTATCACCTAACAAAGCAACAGTTGAGCGATAATCAGAAATTAACCAAATTGGTGGATTTGTAAGTATTGCAGGCAAATGACCTTCAAAGCCTCTTAAGAATTGAACAAAATAATTTGACCAAGCGCAAGCTACACCAATAAAGCCGATTCCGTATTCTAACATTAATACGCAACCAACCATCCAAGCCATAAATTCGCCCAATGTTGCAAAGGTGTAGACATATGCACCACCCGCAACAGGTAACATTGCTGCAAATTCACAGTAGCATAAAGCTGAAAATACACAGGCAAATGCTGCTATAACCATTGATAAAACTAAAGCCGGACCTGCACCTGTATTTGGAGCTGCGGCAGCAATACCAACTACGGCAAAAATTCCTGAACCGATAAGAATACCGATACCTAGAATAATTAAATCAACTGCACCTAAAGTCTTTTTTAAGCCATTACGCTTCGCATCTTTTATCATATCATCAGGATTTTTTCTTCTAATTAATTTCATCAATCCTGATTGAGTAAAATTAAATCTAAATTCTTTTTTCGTTGCCATTTTTCTCTAATTTCTTTAACTGTAGTCTTTTGGGGCTATTTGCAAAGAGGGAAGCCCATTTTTTCTCTTTGTTGTACGTATAGTTTTGCGACTTTTGAAGCCATTGTTCTAATACGGTTAATGAAGTTATTACGTTCATCCTTACTGATAACACCTCTGGCATCTAGCAAGTTGAATGTATGAGAACATTTTAAAACGTAGTCATAAGCAGGCAATACAAGCTCTGACTCAACGCAGTTATCTACTTCACCTTGGAACAAATCAAACATTTTGAATAACGAATCTGAATTTGAAACTTCAAAATTGTATTTTGATTGTTCTACTTCATTTTGCATGAAAATTTCACCATAGTTGTAATTTTCATTCCATTTAATATCTTTAAAGTGTTGAACATTTTGTAAATACATAGCAATACGTTCTACACCGTATGTTAATTCTAAAGCAACAGGTTTAACTTCTAAACCGCCAACTTGTTGGAAGTATGTAAATTGAGTAATTTCCATACCGTCTAACCAAACTTCCCAGCCTACACCGGCAGCACCTAAAGTTGGAGATTCCCAGTTATCTTCAACAAAACGAACATCGTGTTTTGTTAAATCAATACCAATAGCTTCTAAACTCTTCAAATAAAGTTCTTGAGCATCTTTTGGAGTTGGTTTCATAATAACTTGGAATTGATAGTAATGTCCAAGTCTGTTAGGGTTTTCACCGTATCTTGCATCAGTAGGTCTTCTGCAAGGTTCAACCATTGCTGTGTGCCAAGGTTCAGGTCCTAAAGCTTTCAAGAAGGTTGCAGGGTTCATTGTAGAAGCCCCTTTTTCTATATCATATGGTTGTTGAATAATACAACCTTGATCTGCCCAATACTTTTGTAAATTAAAAATTAATTCTTGAAAATTCAATGCCATTTTATGTTTCCGACTTTCCAACTATTGTAACTAGTTTATTATAGGCAAAAGCATGCCAAAAATCAAGCACGAATTGCACAAATATTAATTTATTGACATATTAGAAAAATTAAGGCAAACTAAGATTGTGAGGTAATCAAAATGGCAGACAAAATTATTATTTTTTCGGGTAAACAATATTCAGGAAAAGACACTTTAGCTAAGATTTTGTTAGAGAATATGCCTGATTACCATAGATGCGCAATGGGCGACATCATTAAACTTGAATACGGTCGAGAACACAATCTGACTTATGAAGAAATAGAAAAAAATAAAGCAAAGTACAGACAAGGTCTAATTAATCTTGGCAATTGGGGCCGAAGCCAAAGCGATGATTACTGGTTAAAGAAAATCATTGCAGAAGAAGGTAACATAATGGTTACTGATGTGAGAGTTCCTTTTGAATATGAAACCTTCAAAAAAGCAGGTGCAACTTCAATCAGAGTTGAGTGTCCAAGAGAAATCAGAGCGACAAGAGGCGAATTAGTAGGCGAAGACGACATCACAGAAACCGGTTTAGACTTTGTTTTGGATTGGGATTACGTTATATATAACGATTTAGACCTTGCAAGTTTACACAAAAAAGCAGAAGAATTAATGAGGAAATTAAAATGATAAAATATTTTACAGGTTCATTCATAGTTACTGTCATTGGCATAATACTTGCTTACCTATGGGGTGAACATGTTCACTCTGGAACCGGATTATTATGCGTATTTATTGCCCTAATTTTAGGTATTTTGGAAGTAAGTTTATCTTTTGATAACGCAGTTGTTAATGCGGTAAAACTTGAAAAAATGGAGCACATTTGGCAACACCGCTTTTTAACTTGGGGCATTATAATTGCCGTTTTCGGTATGAGATTTTTATTTCCGCTATTGGTTGTAGCAATCTTTGCTAAAATAAATATTTTAAAAGTTGCAATAATTGCCATCACAGATTCAAACCAGTACGCACATTATTTACACCTTACACACGCTCCTATTGTAGCTTTTGGCGGAGCTTTTTTAGCAATGTTATTTTTCTCATACATGTTTAATTGTGAAAAAGATGTTCATTGGATTAAAGGTGTGGAAAAGTATTGTTCTCACTTAGGCAACATAAAAGGATTGGAAACAATTCTAACACTTATACTTGTTTTAATTGCACACCACTATGTCCCTGCAGAATTTAAAGCATCAGTAATTTCGTCAGGTGTTATCGGGGTTGTAATTTATTTGCTTATTGACGGTGTAACTCATTGGTTAGAAAAGCACGAAGCTCAACGAGCAAAAGAACTTGCACAAGCAGCCAAAGGTGGAGGTTTAGTTGCATTTTTGTATTTAGAACTTATTGATGCATCATTTTCTTTAGACGGAGTTTTGGGTGCGTTCGCTTTAAGTCAAGATATTCTAATCATTACAATCGGCTTATCAATCGGAGCAATGTTTGTCCGCTCATTGACAATAATGTTAGTTGAAAAGAAAACTTTGGCTAAATACCTTTATTTGGAACAAGGTGCGCATTGGGCAATCGGAGCACTTGCAATTATAATGTTTATTTCAACCTTCAAGGAAGTTCCGGAAGTTGTAACAGGTCTTATTGGACTTGGTTTTATACTTGCAGCACTTGCTTCATCAATAATTCATAACAAAAAGAGTGACAATCAATGCTAGTTAGCTTTATCGTAACATCTTATAACTACTCAAAATATGTTTTAGAAACTATTCAAAGCATTAAAAATCAAACTATTAATGACTTTGAAATAATAGTTGTTGACGATTGCTCTACAGATAATTCGGTTGAAATCTTAAGAAACGAACCTAGCATAAAATTATTACAACATTATGAAAATAAAGGTCAATTGGCTGCTATAATTACCGGCTTAAAAGAAGCAAAAGGACAATATATTTCAATAATTGACTCTGACGATACAATTTTAGCAAATTACGCAGAGCGAATGCTTGAACACATCACAAACAATGACGTTGCTTTAGTTGTCTGCAATAACACAAAAAATGAAATCTTAACACCAAATACACACCCATTCGGTGGTTGGTGGTGGCAACCTATGAGTTGTGGAATGTTTAAACATGAAGTTTTAAACTGTATTCTAAACTACAAAAATACAAACGCTTGGAGAATATGCCCTGACAAATTTTTATTCAACATTGCACACTTGTTGGGTAATTCAATGAATGTTACAGACAACTTAGTTTTCAAGCGAGAACATAAAAATAATGCAGGCAAAAAACCATTCAGATTTTTCACAAACATTAAAAATAATTTTATAATCAGATCAGAAGCCCTAAAAATTGTAACACACAAGGTACATAGAGGACTTATTAAAAAATCTTACGAATTTTTGTTTATGCAAATAATTGAAAAATTGGATGACTTATTGTCGTTTAAAAGATAGATAAGCCCATTAGGTTATGAACTTGTTTAACAAAGTGAACATCTTCGATTATTGATCAGCAAGAACAAGTCGCTTATTTCACTATCGTTGTCATTCGTGTATATGTTAAGTAATTCGCTATATCCTCAATACTTCGGGCTTTGTTCGTTATCACTTCTCAAACTGTTCGAATACGACATCGCACTAAACCCAACCGCATGACGACTACTAGTCGGTCAAACATTTTGTCTTTCGCTTTATTCATTGCTCTATAATAGCCAAAAAAAAAAAAGCAGCTGTCGCTGCTTGATATACTTCATAATCTTGGGAGGAGATTTGGGGATAGTTGTACATGAATAATAACCCAATAATTATTTTTTTGTTAGTTCCATGCCAAAAACCGTAACAAAAATTTACAATCGCCTTTTAGAAATCATGTTATCTTAAGCCCAGCAAGGCGTTTACATGTTGTCAAGAACTTTTTATTTTTTATAATCATAAGCCATATTTTTGTTATAATATTAGGTGAAATTAAAACAAAAAGGAGAAATTTATGGCAACAGAAGTTAAAGCTTCACACATTTTAGTAGCAACAGAAGATGAAGCAAAATCACTATACAACGAAATTAAAAACGGCAAAGACTTTGCTGAAGCGGCAAGAGAATTTTCAAAATGCCCATCCGGTCAAGCAGGTGGTGATTTAGGTTTCTTCCCTCGTGGAGTTATGGTTAAACCTTTTGAAGATGCAGCTTTCTCACTAAAAGAAGGTGAATTATCAGAACCCGTTCAAACTCAATTCGGATGGCACTTAATCTTAGTAACCGGCATTAAAGAATAATGAACAACTATATTGAAAAAGCTCGTGCATTCTTAGAGCATGAAAAAATTGATTACTTACTTGTAAACTCAACCAATGAATTCCTTGTTGAATACAATGAATTAGCAAAAAATTCTCGATATTACCTAACAGGATTCTCTGGTTCTACCGGTGATGCTCTTGTTTCAAAAGATAACATATATCTATTTGTTGACGGACGTTACCACGTACAAGCAGATTTGGAAGTTAACCACGATGACATTACTGTAGTTAAACTTCAAATGGGTGACAAGGTTCTTGATGAACTTGCCAAAAGAATGAACGAGCATTCAATTTTAGGTATCTGTTCAAAGAAAAATTCTCAATACAGATACGAAAATTTAGTCAAAACTTTAGGTCTAAAAAATATTACCGTAAAACTCTTTGACACAGATCCAATTGAAGAAAAACAACCTCAAAAGGCTCAAATTTTAACCGAAATTCCGCTAAATTTGACAGGAAAAACCAAAGAAGAAAAAATTAAAGAATTAGACCTAAAATCAAACGAAGCAATTTTAATAACAAATCTAGAAGAACTATCATATCTTTACAATTTACGAAACTTCAATAAAATAAATTCTTGTTCAATTGAAGGTAAAGCCGTTTTCACACAAGATAAAGATTATCTTTTTAAAGATGAAACATTAAAAGATTTTGATTCCTTCATTAAAAACTGCACTTTTGACACAGTTTACGTAGACGAAATGACAGTTACTGCACACGACTACACTTTACTTGGTTCAAAAGCAAGCAAAATAAAATGGAATCCTGTAACTAATTCAAAATGTATAAAAACAGAAGCTGAAATAGAACACTACAAAGATGCATTCGCAAGAACTGACAAAGCTTTAGCTGAAACAGGAAAGTTTATTGAAGAAAACGACAATATTTCAGAATTTGACATCAAAGAAGAATTAGAAAAAAATTTTAGAAAATTTGGCGCTGTTGGACAGTCTTTCACTTCAATAGTAGCAAAAGACAAAAATTCAGCACTAGCGCACTATTCAAAATCTTCTAAGGAGGAAATAATCAAAGACGGTTCGCTAGTCTTAATTGACTGTGGCGGATATTATGCAGGCGGATTAGCAACAGATATCACAAGAGTATTTGTTAAAGGTGAACCCAATAAATTACAAAAAACAGTCTACACAACAGTCCTAAAAGCATTTTTAAGAGCATTTAACACAACAAAATTTGAATGTGGACAAGACATCGACAAAGTTGCACGTGATTTCTTAGACGAAAATGCACCTTCAGGTTTTGTATTCAATCACGGACTTGGACACGGCATTGGCGTAAGTGTTCACGAAGCCCCTCCAAGATTAAGCAACGGAACATGGGATTCTAAAGTTCCACTTCAAGATAATATGTGTTTCACAATTGAACCAGGGCTTTACAAACAAGATTTCTTCGGTATAAGATTAGAAAACTCCTGCTATTTACAAGATAAAAAAATAAAATCTTTTGTAAACATGCATTATGAGAAAAAATTGATTGATTTTTCACTTCTTGACGAGCAGGAAAAAGAATGGTTAAGCCATTTTGAGGTAAAATAATGGAAATTACAAGCGTAAACAATGAAACAATTAAAGAAGTAGCTAAACTTCAACAAAAAAAATACAGAGATGATTCAAAAAAATTTCTTTTGGAAGGGTTAAAAGCTATTGAAGAGGCGTTTAATGCAGACATTGAAATTGAACAGATTTTTGTATTAAAAGAAAAAGCCTTTCATTACAGCTTTTTAGAAGAAAAAATTGTTTACGTAACAGAACCCGTTCTAAAAAAACTTTCAACAACAGACTCTGCACCTGATGCAGTTGCGGTTGGAAAACAAAAGATTTATGATATTTCATGTTTAAAAAATGCAAAACGTATCGCATTATTTGAAAATATCAAGGATTTAGGTAACTTAGGTACAATTTTACGTACAGCTACAGCTTTTTCATTAGATGGAATAATTCTTTACGGTAACACTGTTGATTTATACAATCCCAAATGCGTAAGAGCTTCTGTCGGAAACCTTTGGAAGACTCCGGTTATTCAACTTAAAGATTTTTCTAATTTACAAGAATACTTTAAAGATTACACAAGAATTGCAACCTTGCCGAAATCAGAAGATAGTATTTATTTAAAGGATTTCAAGCCCCAAGATAAAATTCTTGTTATGTTTGGAGCAGAAGCAGATGGACTTAGCCAAGAATTAATCAATTTTGCAACAGACAAAGTTACAATTGAAATGGACAATAAAGTTGAATCCCTAAATTTAAGCATGTCTGCCGGAATTATTTTCTACAAGTTATTTTTGTTATAAAATGGATTTATGAACACTAGCGAAGTAAAAAAGATTTGGGATAAAGTTAAGGAAGAATTGAAATTGGTCGTACCGGCTTCAACCTTTGATCCTTGGATTGCACCTTTAGAGGCAATTTCATTTGAAGGTAATCAATTTACGCTTATTTCCGGCGAATCTTTCGGTATCGACTATTTAAAAAGAACGCAATATCAAACTTTTCTTGAAGCTTTTAAAAAGGTTTTAGGACAAGAAATTATTGTAAATTTTGAAGTTGATGAAGATTTAGCAAAAAAAATCAAAAAAGAAAAAGCTAATGAATTAAAGAAAATAGAAAAGAAAAAACAAGAAGAAGTTGAACATAAACAAGCTATAGACAATTTATCTTACTTGAATTCAATGAACATCAACCTTCGCTATCGTTTCGACAATTTCGTTACTGACGAAAACAACAAAATCGCAAAAGCTGTAGCACAACAAGTTGCCGAAAATCCTACAACATTATACAACCCTTTATATATTCAAGGTGGCTCTGGACTTGGTAAAACTCACTTGATGCAAGCTATTGGGCACCACGTTATAATGAAAGGTAATTTAAAAGTTCGTTGTATCAAAACCGAAGACTTTATTAACGATTATATTAACAGCACTTGCGCTACTTTTACAAAAGGCAAAAACACAACAAGCGCAATGAATAAGTTCAGAAATAAGTATAGAAATGTTGATATTCTTTTAATTGACGACATTCAATTTATTGAAAACAAAAAGAAATGTATGGATGAATTATTTAACACGTTTGACACTCTATACAATGCAAATAAGCAAATAGTCTTAACTTCAGATAAGTTACCTAAAGATTTACCTGAAATTCCGGTTCGTTTGCGCACACGTTTTGAACAAGGCATGGTTGTTGAAATAAAACCTCCAATGCTTGGAACAAGAGTTAAAATTCTGGAAAATTTTGCAAAAGAAAAAGGATTTGAAAACATACCAAAGAACGTATTTGAATACATTGCAAAATATAAAAAAGACAATGTTCGTGAGTTAGAAGGCGCATTCACAAAAGTCAGCGCTTATTCGAACATAGAAGGTGAGCCTTTGACATTAAGCTATGCACAAAAAGTTCTAAAGCTTGAAGAACAAGAAAATAAACCAACAATAGACAAAGTTGCAAGTGTAGTTGCGGACTATTTTGATGTAACAGTTGAAAACTTTTTAAGCTCTGCAAGGGTACAGGCAATCTCTAATGCTCGTGCAATTGTTAGCTATATTGCCAGAGAACATTTACAACTTAGCTTTGAAAGTATTGGAGATTTTTTAAACAAAAAACATCAAACTGTTATGTATTCTGCAGAAAAAATAAAAAAAGCTCTAAAAACAGACAAAGAACTTGAAAAAAACTTGGATAAAATTTTAAAAAAATGCGGTGAGGAATGCGCCGAAACCATCATCGCCGCCAA
>URRM01000016.1 GCA_900550295.1 uncultured bacterium | reverse complement strand
GCCGTGCACAATCGTGCACGGCGCCTTTCGTATAAAATCTTTATATATTGAACAAGATACATATTTTGTTATATACTAAGAATATGAAGTTTTATCCATTTGAAGTAAATACAGGTGCAGTCAATATGCAGATTGACAGAGAGCTATTAGAGAGTGCTATACAAAAGCAATCTCAAGAGCCTATATTCAGACTTTATGGTTGGAGTCCGAAGTGTATTTCTCTTGGACGAAATCAAAAATCAGACTTTTTGGATAGAGATTATTTAAAAGAACAAAACATCCATGTCGTAAAACGCTTAACAGGTGGCAGAGCACTTTTACATGATAAAGAAATTACCTACAGCTATATTGCACCATTTTACACATTCAAAAATGGTGATAGTATCGTCGAAACGTATAAAGAAATTGGGCAACTTTTTATTGAAAAATTCAAAAAACTTGGTATAGAACTTGAATATCAAGATAAGCGCCACACAAATATGAACATAAATTATTGTATGCAAGTTACAACCAGTGCTGACTTGTGCTATAAAGGCAAGAAACTTATAGGTTCTGCTCAATTCAGAAAAGAAGGTTACATTCTTCAACACGGTTCAATTTTATTTAATTACAATAAAACTTTATTAGAAAAAGTATTCAAAGAGAGTATTGACACAAGTCATATTACCTGCATGAATGAAATTGATGAACACATAACCGTAGCTGATATTTTAAGTTTATGGGATGAATACTAATAATGGAATTTAAAGAAAAATATGAACAAATAAGACAAGTTGTCAGCGATGAACTTTATAAAGTTGAAAATAACCTAACTGACTTTTATTGTGGCAACGACAAACTTCAAGAATCACTTGTTGGAATAATAAAAGCGCCATCAAAGAGAATTCGCCCTCTTGTTGCATTGTTGTATTTAAAAATGTATGGAGCTGAAATTACTCCTGCGCAAATAGAAATTCAATCAGCAGTTGAATTAATTCACAATACAACTCTAATACACGATGATGTCATAGACAAATCCGATAAAAGACGTAACCATAAAACCTTAAACGAAGAGTTTGACAACAGTTTAGCAGTTGTTACGGGGGATTTTCTTCTCACATCTGCCATCAAAAAGCTTTTAAACATTAAGTCTTTTGATATATTAGAACTTTTTAATATTGCAATAAAAAAAATGTCTATCGGTGAAATCAAGCAATATTACGACAAATTCATACTTACAGATTTTGACGAATACCTTGACCGTTGCAGATATAAAACTGCAGAATTATTCATTGCTTCAATTGTAAGTGCGGCAATGGTAGCTAACCTTGACACAAATTCAGCAAAAGACTTCGCAAAAAGATTTGGTATTTCTTTTCAAATTAGAGATGACTTACTTAACTTAATCTCTGCAGAAGAAGACAAGCCAAAAAATAACGACATTGAAGAAGGTATTTATACAGCACCAATGATTTTTGCAAAAGACGTAAAGAATCTGGAATTTGGCATTGAAAAAACAAAAGAGTTGTTAGATAATTATATTAATCGTGTAAAAAATTGTTTGAATAAAGCGCCTGAAAACGAATATAAACAAGCATTAATAAAATTATTAGATTTACTAAAAATATGTTAAACAATAAAAATAAAAAACAAACAGAAAATATTACTGAAATTTTAAAAGATCCAAAACTTTTAAAGAAAAAAGCAAAAGCAATAGTTAAAGAAACCGTAGAAACAGTTGTTTTTGTTGTAGTAATGGTTATTATAATCAAATTTTTCATTGGTGAAATCCGTTGGATTCCTTCCAGTTCAATGCATCCGACACTTATAGAAGGTGATAGAATTTTTGTTGAACGTTTTTCTCGTTTTTACGAAACTCCTAAACGTGGCGACATTATGGTCTTTTATCCCCCAATGGTAAAACTCGAAGCAACTCCTATGAAGATTTTTGAACGCCTAACAGGATTTTTCTGTGACGATGTGGCATTTATTAAACGTGTAGTTGGACTTCCAGGAGATAAAGTAGAAATAAAAAAACTTAAAGACGGTGCATTTGAAGTTTTCATCAACGACAAACCTCTTGAAGAGCCTTACATAAAAAGTAAATACGACTATAATGACTGTACTGCGGCAATGCATTGCGGTCCAATGATAGTTCCGAAAGGTGAATACTTTATGATGGGCGACAATAGAGGAAACTCTCAAGACAGCCGTTATTGGGGCTTTTTACCAAAAGAACGTTTTATAGGTAAAGCTGTTACAATCATTTGGCCATTTACTCGTGCAAAAGTTTTTTAAACTTTGTTAAGAATTTGGCATGGGTAAAAAAATACAGTATCATATTGTTATGAAAAACAGTATGATTCTTATCGTCGACGACGAACAAATGGTTACATCTGCATTTAAGACACTTTTCAAATTGGAAGGTTATTCCAATTGCAAGTCTTTCAACAACCCTGTCGAAGCAGTTGAATTTTTAAAGGAAAACAAACCTGATATTATCATTTCTGACTTTATTATGCCGGAAATGAATGGCTTAGAGTTCTTATCTGAGGCAAAAAAATTATATCCGGATGTAAGTAAAATTCTTCTTACAGGCTATGCAGACAAAGAAAATGCAATTCGAGCAATAAACGAAATTGGTCTGTACAAATACATTGAAAAACCTTGGGATAACGATGATTTAATCATTACTGTTCAAAATGGTATTGAAAGAAGTAACTTACTTGACAAACTTCACGAAAAAATTGACGAATTAGAAGTTGCAAAGAAAGAATTAGAAAAATATTCACATAACTTGGAAGATTTAGTTGCTGAAAAAACAGCTGACTTAATGAAAACGCACTCTCAATTAAAGAGCATCGTAACTTATTGTGCTGACGGTATTATTATCACTGATAAATCAGGCAACATTGAGCAAGTAAATCCGGCAACAGAAAACCTTTCAGGCTTATCAGAAAGTCATTTATTGAATACAAATTTATCAAACTTGATCTTCGGTAAAAACTTAAACGAGATTTTTGACGAATGTATTGAAGAAGGTGAAGCAGTTATGAGAGATTGCTACATAGTAAATACATTAAGTGAAAAGCATATCCCTGTTGAAGTTAGCTTTGCGCTAATTGCAACAGAAGACGACAACGATCCGCAACAAAAATTCGTTGGCGTAATTAGAGATGTAAGCGTTCAAAAAGAAACTGACCGACTTAGAGATGATTTCATTGCAACACTTACACACGATATGAGAACCCCACTTACGGCAGCAATTCAAACTCTAGACTTTTTCTTAGACGGAACGGTTGGCGAGCTAAACGAAAGACAACATATGCTGCTATCAACCATGAAAGCAAATAACGAAGGACTTTTGGGACTTGTAAACAGTCTTTTGACAGTGTACAAGTTTGATGCAGGCAAAATTGAATTAGTGAAGAGTAACTTTAACATTAAAGACCTTATTATGCAACGTTATGAGGAATTGAAACCTTTGGCTGATAAGAAGGATATTGATTTTAAGGTTACATTTGAAGCAAATGATGATTTGTTAATTACAGCAGACCGCCAAGAAATTGGTAGAGTAATCGCTAATTTGTGCGGTAATGCTGTAAATTATACAAATTCACACGGCAAAATTGAAATTATAGCAAAAGAACAATCAGGTGACTTCTTGTTCTCTGTTACAGATACAGGAAATGGTATTCCAAAAGAGGATATCCCTCACTTGTTTAAGCGTTTTTCACAAGGCACAAGCAAGAAGCGTTCAACAGGCACAGGCTTAGGCTTGTACCTTTCAAGACAAATTATTGAAGCTCATGGCGGTAAAATTTGGCTGGAAAGCAAAATCAATCAAGGTAGTGAATTCTCATTCATTTTAACCGATGTAGTTGCAACACCAAGTAAAGAAAGGCTTACAGTATAATGGCTAACGTAAAAGTACTTATCGTAGAAGATCATTTAATGGTTCGAATGGGCTTATCTTTAGTGCTAGAAAAAATCGGTGATATCGACCTAATTGGCGAAGCTGAAGACGGTTTGGAAGGTGTTGAAAAAACCAGAGCACTTCTTCCTGACGTTGTATTGATGGACATTGGTTTACCAACAATTGACGGTATTGAAGCAACAAAAAGAATAAAGGAAACTAACCCTGAAATAAAGGTTTTAATGTTTACTTCCAGAGATAGTGAAGATGACGTTCTTTCTGCATTTGAGGCCGGAGCCAACGGTTATATTATGAAAGGTGCTAATGCTGAACAAACAGAAAGAGCTATTAAATCTGTATCAGAAGGTTCAGGTTGGCTAGATCCGCAAATTGCACGCATAGTTTTATCAAACATTCAACGTACAAACAAACCAACCGGCGTAGCTACAGGTGAAATCAATTATAAAGACGGCAAAAACCTTTACGGACTTACAGAAAGAGAAATGGAAATTCTTTCTCTTATGGTTGAAGGACTTTCAAACCCTCAAATTGCTGACCGTTGTTTTATATCAAAATCAACAGCAAAAGCACACGTACATAGTATTTTACAGAAATTATGCGTAACAAAACGTACAAAAGCCGTTAATATTGCAATGACACAAGGGCTTGTTTAATATGCTACGCAAGGTTTTAACTGGAATTATAGGACTTCAAATCATCGGAGTTTCTTGTTGCTTTGCGTTGAATAATAACGAGTGGGACTATCGTAGCAAAGTTCACCAACAGGAGGCTAAAGAGAATTACGAAAAGAGCTTAATGCCTAAATCTGGCTATATGACTGTACAAGAGTACGAAAAAGAGTCTATGGCAAAGGATAAATCTCAAGGTTCAGGTGAGTACATAAAAAAGGTTGAAGATAGTAAAATGGTTTATATTCCTCAACCACACTACATTTTAGTACGATATAACAATCCACCCGGAAGTCCTGAATTAAACCTTCATCGAAGCCTGTTTCACGAAAAACAAGAACTTCCGGCACCATTGATTGCACCTGATGTTTCAATGATGATTCAACCTATTGTAAGTTATTACACAAAAACAAAATCTACAGATTGCGATGTATACATAGTTCCGCTTAGACAAGGTCAAACAGATGTTGACAAGGTTAAAAGTGCTAATTTAGCGGCAAAAGATCCTAAACCTATATTTTCTACAGACAGAACATTAATTGAATATGGAATCTTCCGAACTATTACTCCCGTTGACTTTTCAGCAGATATGAGATACGTAGTTGCAAAAGAAAAGACAGGTAATGTTGAAGACGGTATTTGGCAGACAGAACTTCTTGTATACGATTTTTTGAGTAAAAAAACAATCAGAATTCCTGAAATCAGAGAAGCTATTCGCTATTATTGGCGTACAACAAAGGATATGGATATAAAAGAACTTCGTTGGGACATTTATCCGCTTGGATTTTCTGTTCAAAATCCTGACAGAATCCTTGTTGCGGCATATGCTTATGCCGGCAATCCGCCAAGATGCCTTGGAATTTGGAGTATTGACGTACGAGGTGAACAATCCAGACTTGAAAGCGCAATGGATAACAACATTGAAGTTAGCACCATTGGCTTAAAAGTTATACAAGACGGCATTATAGATCCTGAAAGTGTTGAAGCAGAAGCTAAATTGGCAGAAGCTTATGAAAAAGATCAAAAAAAAGCCCAAAAAAAAGCTGAAAGGCAACATAAAAAAGAACTTAAAAAACGATACAAAGAAGAAGTTAAAGAAATAAAAAAAGAATATAAACAACTAAAGCAAGATGACACTACAAGCGAAAGCAGAAGTGACAAGGTTCATAAGTATATTCCGCTATACAAAGTTAAAGGCGGTAAATTAACCGGACTTGACGAAGCTATAAGAAGACCTTAAGCGCATTGAAGTTCTTGAGCTTCCAACAAAATACCTTTAACAAGACGTCTTAAACGCACGTTTTTAAAGTTTTTCACCAGTTCTTCTTTTTCATCTCTGGTTAGTTTTTTAATTCTGCACTCTTCTTTCATTGCCTCTGATTTTGTCTTAAATTCAGCTAAATACGCAATGTTTAGAGGTTTATTGGCACGAGTGTATTTTGCACCTGTACCGGAAATATGCTTTATGTAACGATGCTCAATATCATCTGTATAACCGCAATAGTAAGTATTTCTTTCTGTCAGCAATAAATAAGTGTAATATTTTTTCTTATTCATACAAATTATGTTATACTAAAACTATGATAAAAAACTCATTAAAATATACGAAAAATTATTATAATTTATCAAACAAGATAAAATTAGCATTGGAATATCTTGAGAAAAACGACTTAAAAGTCTTTGATAATGGACGTTACGACATTTTGGGCGATGATGTTTATGTTAATGTTCAAGATTACACCTCAAAACCTGAAACTCAAGGTAAATGGGAAGCTCACAAAAAATATATCGACATTCAGTTTATGATCAAAGGAACAGAACGAATCGGAGTCGGTGAAATAGACAATTACCAAACAACAGAAACTTATGATGAGTCTAAAGACCTTGAATTTCTTGCTGTTGCCAACGATAATTATCAATTCATAAATATGAATGAAAACGATTTTATTATACTTTATCCACAAGATGTCCATATGCCTCAAATAGCAATGAACACACCGTCTTACGTAAAAAAAGCAGTTGTAAAAATAAGCATATAAAAACTTCAGATAAGCGAAATCGGTACACAAGAATTTTAATGCCTATCTGAAGCTCTTATCGTTTTGACGACAAACTTATAAATCTTTAATTTTAAACTATGGACTTTTTATATGAAAATCAGCCGATATTTCGGCTCGTAACATGATAAAGGAGTATGGTAAGGTAAGTTATAGGGAATAAAGAAAAAGAATGGTTATATAACTTATATACC
This sequence comes from uncultured bacterium, assembly GCA_900550295.1. GTDB lineage: Bacteria > Cyanobacteriota > Vampirovibrionia > Gastranaerophilales > Gastranaerophilaceae > UBA6984. The sequence continues at coordinate 18,753 of URRM01000016.1, read as the reverse complement.
CTTGCCGAATTAAATGATAACACTTTTTTCTAAAATATTAAGAATATTTAATTATTCTACAATTTTGCCTTCAAACAAATCTTTAACCATACGAACCTGATCAGATACTGTTTCACTCTCAATCTTACTTTCTGTCTTTTCATCAGGAACTTCAACCTCAACAAGTTCTACCATATCTGGATCAGAAGTCGGCTTTTCAACATCAACTTTTGTTGTCATTGAAACTTCTTGCTCTGGCTTTTTTTGAGGCAATGGTTCTTCATTTGAACTGTCTTGAGCAACAGGTTCAGATTTTGAAGCTGGCTTTGCAACCAATTGTTTTGGCGTAGATGCAATATTTACTTGAGCATCTGAAGGCAAAGGTTGGCGAATTACAACATTTGAGCCTTTTTGACTAAATAACTTATCTACGGCATCAACAATAGTCTTCTTTTTAGTTTCTTCACTCCATTGTTTAACAAATATCTCTTGTTTTATAGCAATAACAACATTTTCAGGCGTAATTTCAATAGGTTTACCCAGTTGTTTCAATAATTCCCTTGTCGGTGTACTTGTAATATTTGCAAGTAATTCGTGCCACATAGTAACCAAATCTGCATGTTCATAACCACTTGTATTAACGGCAGGAAAAGCTTCTTGAGGAGTTTCGGCAATCTCTTGTACTTTAGGCTCTTCAATTTGAGGCATTTGTTTCGGTTGTGCCGCTGTTTGATAATATACTTGCGGTTTAGGCTCCTCTTTAACCTCTTGAGCAACGTGCTGAACTTCGCTTACAACAGGTGTATGTGATGGAGCAATGGCAGGTTTCATTGACGGTTTTTGCACCGGAGCAGGTGGAGTTTTATAATTGTGAACCACCACTTCTTGCTGAACTTCGCCGCCTTCCAGTCTTGAAATTCTGTTTTGTAATTCTATAAATTTTGAATTTTCTGCTAAATTTGCCAAATCAATCATTGCAACTTCCAGCCACAAATGTTGATTTGTAGTCATTTTAAGTTCTTGAATGTAATGTTGAATTTTATCTATAAGAAATACTATTTGTTGAGTTTCAAGCTCATTGGCTTGCTCTTTAAGTGTCTTGGCTTGACTTTCAGTTGTTTGAGTAAGCTCTAAAACAAGTTCTGACTTGCAATTCTTGACAATAAGCATATTTTTAAAATAGTTCAATAAATTCAATAAAATTTGTGTTGGTTCATTGCCTGAATTATAGATGTCATTAAAAATTTCTATAGCATCATTTGGCTGAGAATGAATTATACATTGAGATAGACGGTTCAATACATCGAACGACAAACGTCCTAAAAGCATATTGATATCTTCTGTAGTTATTGCGTGATCTGTATCTAAAACACTCAACTGGTCTAAAAGTGCCAAACTATCACGCATTCCACCTGCTGCATTTTTTGCAATTGTCAACAACGCATCGTCTTCAATATTAATATTTTCTTGCTTTGCAACGTATTTTAAATGATTAACGATATCTTCTGTTGTTATACGTTTAAAATCAAATCTTTGACAACGGCTTTTAATAGTGTCAAGAACCTTGTGAACCTCTGTCGTAGCCAAGATGAACACTACATTTTCCGGTGGTTCTTCCAAGGTCTTTAAAAGCGCATTAAACGCTTGTGTTGTAAGCATATGAACTTCGTCGATAATGTAAATCTTGTACTTGCCGTTAACCGGCGCATATTGAATTTTTTCTAAAATATTTTGTGCATCGTTTACTGAACGGTTACTTGCCGCATCAATTTCTATTACATCAATAGGAGTTGAATTAATAATATCAAGACAGCTAGGGCATTTGCCACAAGGATGAATGGTTGGACCTTCAACGCAGTTTAAAGATTTCGCCAGAATCCTTGCTGTTGAAGTCTTACCGGTACCTCTTGGACCTGTAAACAAGTATGCGTGAGCAACCTTATTAAGCTCAATAGCGTTTGTAAGAGCCTTTTTTACGTGTGCTTGTCCGACAATTTCTTCTAAAGTTTGTGGTCTATATTTTCTATATAACGGTATATATTTTTCGTTCATGTTATTATTATATATTAAGAATGAGGTTATGAGAAGTATTATGAATTTAATTAAACCTAAAAAATTAGAAAAAGGCGATACAATAAGCATTATAGCACCTTCTGGCGGAGTTGAGAGTGATGAAAATTTATTAAGAGCGACCGCCTATCTAAAAAGCTTAGGTTATAATGTAAAATGGGGCAAAAATGTTCTAAAAACAAATAAATACCTTGCTGGAACCGATAATGAACGTCTTGAAGACTTACATAACGCATTTAAAGACAAGGGAATAAACGCAATAATAGCTTTAAGAGGCGGTTACGGAGCTATTAGGTTAATCAATAAAATTGACTACAATTTAATAAAACAAAACCCAAAAATATTTGCCGGATATTCAGACATAACAGGACTTTCAGCAATGTTATTAAAGCATTCGGGACTTATAACATACTCTGCGCCTATGATTAACGGTGATTTCGGAATTAAAAGCAAAGACAAATTTACAATTGATAATTTCTTCAAAACAGTTGCTACGACTGAAAAACAAGAGATAAAAGCTCAAACAATTTTAAAAGAGGGTAAAGCATCAGGAATAACTTTCGGCGGAAACTTGGCAACCCTTGTATCGCTTTGTGGACTTGATTTTATACCTAATCAAAAATTTATATTCTTTGCAGAAGACTTAAATGAGCCAGTTTATAAACTGGATAAAATGTTTACTCAACTATTAAACATTGAAGAATTCCGCAAAAACATCTCAGGTATTGTTTTTGGCGAATTCTTAGATATTGATAACGATGAATGGCTAAATAGTCTTCAAAAAGAGATTGTCCAGGAGCTTAAAGTGCCTGCTATAAGCGGATTAAAGATAACTCACGCAAGAGAAAAGCTGACTATTCCTATCGGAATTGAGTCAGCCATCTCAAATGATTGTTTTATCTTTTAGATTATATTATCTGCAAGATGTTTGTGAAGTCCAACCAAGTACTGCAGAAGTGTTACCCTTCAAACATTTAGCTGTATCCTTGTTTACATCTGCGTAATCCATATTACCGTTAGTTACAACCCAAGCTGTACAACCTGTACCTACACCATTATCAGGAACTTTTTTAGTACAGTTATCAATAAACTTAGCTTTTGTGTCACCATCCATACCTACAGGGTATAAACCGTGTTTTGTAATATAGAATGCAAACAAGTCTTTCCCCCAAAGAGATTTACCTTTACTTGGACCGTTAATATCAACTGTTACAGAACCGCAAACTTTTTGTAAATCAGGTAATGAAGCATTTCCACCTGTAACATCTTTGCTGCAATTTGCATCTTCAATATAGAAAGCTATTGCTGATTCATCAGACAAAATAACTTTGCCGGTTGTAACAGCAGAAAGCGCTGCTGCTGTTGTACCATCAGAAGGTTTTAAGAAGTTTGCTGTTGCTAAAGTACCAAAACAGCCTGTATCTGCTGCTGTTGTAGAACAAACTTTACTTAATTTCATTGAGCCTGTCATTCTTTGTGTAAAGGTTTTTGTATCAACTGTTGTCCAATCGCTCAAAGGACCATATTGTGCTTCTGCACGACCGTAAGCATCTTCCAATATTGCTTGTGTTTTTTTCAATTTTGTAACGGCTTCTTTTGAGTTTGTTTCATTTGAAAGTGATGGAATTGTTAACGATGCAATTACACCGATAATCCCAATTACGATAAGTGTTTCTGCCAAAGTAAATGCAGATTTTTTTAAGTTAAAATTCATCTATTTAAACCTCTTTTTTGAACTTTTGTATTAAAAACTGTTTACTATTATAACACACGTAAGCTAATATTGTCAATAAAAAGAGGACATTTTAAAATATCCTCTTTTCAAAATTTTATTTAATTCCTAACATCTTTTTGTACCAAGAGAATGACTCAATTTCCAGACCGTTGAATGTGGTCTTTAAGCATTGATTTTTCAAGTAAATTTCAAATTCATCCAAGTTTTTGTTTTGAACTTTCTTTTCACTTAGTTTTGACGATGTCATAATAAATATCTCCTTCTTTTCGAGTAACATATACTCAAAAGAGCCTGAAAATAATAGTTGCTAGGGTATTGACAAATGTGTAACAAAAATTAACACATTGTAATCCACAAGAACTTTTTAACCCAGCCTGATACAATTATTGAAAGTACGCTAAACATAAAGTCATAAAGGATTTTAGTACCGCTTTGAGCAAAAATCCAGCCCAACAAAAGTGAATTTGGAACCTGACTGATTACTCCAATAAACATTGAGTAAAAAACACCTATAACGTGAATCACCAAAACCGCAACAATAGAAGCTTGCAGGATATTTTTAATACAGAAATTATTTTTCAAAATTGATGATGCAAAAAATACGGCAGGAATATAAGCCAAAATATAGCCGAAATTAGCGTTCATGATGTATTTTGGACCACCACCCAATGCAAATACAGGGTATACGAACAAACCTATTGCAATATACACCAGCACTGCGATTATACCGAATACTTTACCCAACAATGCAGCAATGAATAGTATTACAGGCACTTGTGGAATATATCTGTAGTATTTCAAAAAGTGATTTTTTATGTCTGCACTTGTAATTCCGTCACCCAAATATGAGAAAACATCGGCGGGAATTATAAAGTGTGTAAATGAAATCTGTGTAAATGTTGCTATAATAATCATAAAGATACACAAGCAAGTCAAAATCAGCGTACCAAGTGTCATTTTGACAGGTTCGCCATTGTATTTAAAAACATTTTCTTTTTTAACTTTTGCCGGTTTTTCAATTATCATAGTAATTTACGTCTATATTTGCTTTTAAATTTTCCACATTTTTTGCGTATTGCTCTTTAAATTTATCCCAAAAAATGTTTTCTGTCCACATTATCAAAGCATCTTCGTTGTTATCTTGGTAATATCCTTTGCGAGAGCCAAGAGATTTAAAAGAGTACTTTTCATACAGCGCAATTGCGGGCACATTACCGATTCTAACCTCTAAAGTCAGATATTTAATTTTTTCTTTGTAACAGTTTTCAATTACAGTATTTAAAAGAGCTTCACCTATGTGTTGTCTTCTACATTCAGGATTTACGGCTAAATTTGTAATATGAGCCTCGTCAATTACAAACCAAGAGCCAATATAGCCCATTAAAATATCGTTTTCGTCAAGCGCACAGTAATATCTCGCCAAATTGTTGTTCAATTCGGAATAGAATGAATCTTTAGACCAGTGATGATCACCATAAGTTGCAGCCTCAATCGCTATAATCCCGTCTATATCAGGTTTTTGCATTGAACGAATTTTTAATGAAAACTTTTCCATAATTTGATTTTACACTAAAAACAATAACTTGTAAAACAGGCGTTTTTAAAGGATAATAAAGCCATGCCTAATTATTCAAAATTGTTTGATATAGCCAGAAATTTGTATGCTTTACAGAGTTACAACTCCAGATACGGCAGAGCACTCGTGCCTTTGAGATACTTTTTTGAGCTAACATACAGGTGTAACCTACAATGTCCATATTGTTATGTAGGGGAAGACCGCAATAAACAAGAGCTTACTACGGAAGAATGGTTCAAAATCATTGACCAAGTACCGTTTTACGGATTTATAACCCTTGTCGGTGGCGAACCTTTAATAAGAAAAGACTTTATAAAAATCCTAGAAAAGGCATGCAAAAAGCTTTTAAGCAAGGTCAATGTAGTTACAAACGGCGTATTACTTGATGATGAGATTATCGATGCATTTATAAGAACAAAAATGTTGCTATTATCCGTATCGCTAGACGGTTACGGCAAGACTCATGACCTAAACCGCAACAAAGACGGTATTTTTGACAAAATAATAAACAATTTAGACAACTTAAATTCACGCAAAAAGCGCCCTATGGTTGACATAAAGACTATTGTACTGGAGAACAATCTTGACGATTTACCAAAACTATTCAAACTTTGTGATAGCAAGGGTTTTGAGTTTTTATCCATCTCTTTCTTGCGTAACAACAACCTTAAACAGAATTCAATCCTACACAATAGCTTTATAGATGAGTTTAACGGCAACTATCCTATAAAAAAATACTTTGATATGGAGCATTTCAAGGAGGTTTACAAAGAGATTGAGAGTCTACAAAAGCGTTCAAATGTGCGTTTGCGCTTCTCACCGAAATTTGAAAACTGTCCGAATACCTTGTCAGCTATAGAAAAATTCTTTAACACACCGGCGAAAACACCTATCCAAGAGATATATCAGCCTTGTAAGTTCCCGTTTTCAAACACCTTTATTACACCTGCAGGAGATATGTACCCTTGTCTTTCAATGAAAATGGGTAACTTAAAGGAAGGTACTATAAAAGAAATCTTCAACAAACCGCATTATTGTTGTTTTAGAAAGAACATAAAAGCTGCAAAAGTCTTTGGAGCCTGTCAGATGTGCTGTGAGCTAGACATAAAGCATTAATTTTAAAGAGTTTAAAACCACCATGTCCGTAAAAATACGTACGTAAAAATACGTACGTTGTAAAACGGACTTTTTTTCGAGAAAAAAATTGTATAATAAAAACACAAATTTGGATAAGGTTCACGCTCTCGATAGCAAAACTGTTTACCAAATTACCAAGGGGTAAACTGTGCCTTTTCACTGGTCGGAGAAGAAATATGGGATATATACACTGTTGCAGTGGCTTAAGAAAGTGCAAAACTTTCGATGTAAAGCCTTATGACAACTACATTTTTTGCGAATTATCATACTTAGAAAGCTGTCCTGTATGTGGAAACACCGTTTTACAATTGACAAGACTCAATAATAACAACGAAATTTCTGTATACAGACTTAAAAATAAAAAAGCAAGAAAATTTTATCAGAAGATAAAATCAAAAATAATAGCCGAAAAAGTTTATAATTATTCAGCTTTGAATCGTCAGCAAGGGCGCTCTTACTTGTACTACAACGAATACGGGGTAAAAAAGAAATGTTTTTCTAACCTAAGTTCTATGACTTTAGGAATCCTATAAGATAAATGGTTATATATGAAATAAATTTTATATTTATCATGTAAGATGATAATTAATGGATTAGTATTAGGGGGCAACTAAAATGAAAGAATTATCACAAAGAGAAAATGAGATTATTGAATTATTGATTAGTGGATATGATTACGGTGATATCGCAAATTTATTAAAAATTTCCGTTAGAACCGTACAAACTTACCTTGAAAGAATACTCAATAAATTACAGGTAAATAGTAAATATTCAGCTATCGCCATTTACACTAAATCACAATACGAAAAATAGCGGAGGTTTAATGAAACGCATTATTATTCACTGGACAGCAGGAAATACTGTTCCCAGTTCTTATGAAAAAAATTGTTATCACTATCTTGTGGATAGCTACGGCAAAATTTACAACGGAAATTTCAAACCAGAAGCCAATGAAGTTTGCAGAACAGGAATGTATGCACCTCACACGGGAGGCGGAAATACAGGTTCTATCGGAATTTCTATGTGCGGAATGTTTGGATTTAAAAACAAATATTCAATCGGCAAATATCCTATCACAAGGGTTCAATTTGAAGCCTCTATGCAATTAGCGGCAAAGGTTGCAAAAAAATATGGCATAGAGATTACGCCTGAAACGGTTTTAACCCACTATGAATTTGGAAAATCTCACCCGAGAACAACGAGTGCAGGAAAAATAGACATAATCTTTTTGCCTCCGTTTTCATGGGTTGAACCGCAAGAAGTCGGGAAATTCATTCGAACAAAAGTAAAATGGTATTTGCAAAGAGAAAAATAAGGGGATAAAATGGAAACTTTTTACTATAACTTATCCGGCGGAATTAATCAGTCTACAACAAAGACAGAACTTGGGTTAAACACAAAAAATATTTACTGGTCGGATGCTGAAAATGTTGAAATATTTTTAAACAAAGGAATTATTCGTCAAAAAGGAAATGTGCTATATGTTCAAATTCCTGACGAGGAAAAGATTACAGGACTACATGAATTCGGAAGTACCTCTGACAAAAGACTTTTAATCACCACAGCAAGTGGAAAAATCTACATTTACAACCCTCAAAACAGTTCTACAAAACTTTTAGAGCAAAATTTAAAATCAACTTCACTGTGTTTTACTAAATTTTTAAACGGTTTATTAGTTTCAAGCCTTTTGGACAAAATGGTTTTTGTAAAAACAAATGGCGAAATTACGGATTGCACAATAAAAGACGGAAACGGCAAAAATGTTTACAGCAACATAACAAGTGTTTACAAGGGTAGAATATGGGTTGCAAGCGGTTCAACATTATATTTTTCAGCACTTGGAAGTTACACAGACTTTTCAACAGAAAACGATGCAGGTTACATCAAAGATTTTTACACGGACACAGATGACATCATTGGCATAAAGCCTTACAAAGACTATCTTGCAATCTATAAAAAGCACAGGACTTACCTTTTGAGCGGAAGTACACCTGATGATTTTGCTTTAACTCCTTTTGCGGACAAGGGTGCCGAAACGCACAACGGAATTATAAACGTTGACAACAAGGAATTCTTCTTTTCTAATTCCGGTATATACACTCTTGAAGTTGGCGATTTAAACCAAATATTATTAGGGAGCAACATTACACAAAAAATTAAAACAGAGTTTCAAAAATTTAATAAAACTCGTTTTAAAGATGTTTTTGCTCTGAATTATGAGGCTAAAAACCAAGTATGGTACTTTATTCCATATAACAGCAGTTTGTATTTTCATACAATTTGGATTAACGATATTGAAAACAAAGCTTGGTACAAAAGAGTTTTGCCACAAAACATAACCTGTGCTTGTATTTTTGGTGATGAGATTTTAACAGCAGACGACAAGGGTAAAATTTATAGAGAAAACATTGGCAATTCTTTTGACGGGAGTCCTATCGAATTTTTATGGAAATCGCCGTTTTTATCGATTGGAAGTCCGACAATTAGAAAAACGATAGATGAATTCTACTTTATTTTGGATGAAAGCTATGAAAATAATTTTAAATTCTCAGTCTATAAAAATTATGACAGCGAAAACAAAGACGACAATGACTTAATCTATTCTTCTAACTTTGAGAACTTAGTTTGGAGTAAAGAGGACAGTGTTTATCCGCTTAATGATACTTGGGATAATGAAGACAGTGAAGCTATTTGGGCTCTTGACAGTGAAAGTGCAGATAAAGCAGAAATTTCCGAGGCTAATTATGCAATACAGCTGTGTGTAGAAGGAAACCAACTTGAGCACCACGCCGCAATCATAGGTATAGAGTTCAAAGAGATATTTAATGAAGATTAAATATTTTCATGACTAGTGGGTATGTAATATCCTCTATATCATCTTGAAACGTCGGTTTAATTTACGAATTAATCAATATTAGAAGAAACTTGTAAAAATAAATAGAATAAGGTAATCAATACACCATAGACAAATAAGACACCGATAATTGATATTACAAACAAGTTTGTAGATAATTTCTTATTTGTTGGTAATTGATTATAAGTCTTAATTTTTCCTGTTTTACGTAGCATAAATTCAATAAAAATAAAGAGAAACAAAACTACTATTATTAATGCACAATAAAAATAATATATTCCTGTATACACAAGTGGTTCAAATTCTGCTAATAACCCACTGCAATTTTTGAATTTGAACAAATAAATTGCGTAAAAAACATAAACAAAATTGGCTACCAATGAGAAATAAGCCAAAATATTTAACACATAAAATTTACTTAAATTAAAAAATTTCATAAATTCATTTTAAACCAAAAAGGAGAAAATATGAATAAACAAGTTAATAACTTATTGGATTTGTTAGAGAAAAACTTACCAAATGCGAATGCGTTTAAAGAAAAGATATTCAATAAAACATCTTACTATCAAAAATTATATGGTTTTGACATTGGAACAGGTAAACATTCTACATGGAATAACGAAGCTGACGCCTTTAAACATGCATTTATGCAAAGTGTTTTAACAATTGATTACAACAATTATTTCAGCAAATTAATTGGTGATTTACATGAAATGAACGGTAATATAAATTATGGGCAAACTAAGGGTGAAGAGAATATGGATAAATGGAATAACCGTGTGGGAAGACTTATTGCTAAAGAAATAAAAAAAGAATACAAAGACAAATTAAAAACAATGACAGAAAAGGAAATTGACGACATTATTGCCCAAAAAGTTATGCAAAGAATGCGAGTGGGTAAACTTATAACTTCTCCTTCTGACAAACGAAAATATACCGGCTTTGCAGCTAATTTACCTACAGACAAAATATTCATAAGAGAAGATATTAGCAAATTATCGACTGATGATTTTGAAGAACTTGAAGATTCTATAAATGAACAACTATCCTCTTTTGGTATTCCGACAGAACTTCAAGCGCAACAAGCCGTTCAAAACGGTTCACTTATTTGGGTTAATTCATACACAAGAGAGGACGGAACTCAAGTTTGTGGTTATTACAGAAGAAAATAAAACCTTATATCATCAAAAAGTCAGGCATTGCCTGACAAAAATCAGATAACATAACTATAAAAAACATTATATGCACCGGTTTACCGGTGCTTTTTACAATATACAAAAACAGAAAGGAAAAACTATGACAGAAGTTCAAACAACAGAAACTCAAAACTCAAACCCTTATTCAGCTTTTATCCCTGAAATTTGGAGCCAAAAACTTAACACAATGCTTGAAAAAAATTGCGTTATGATGCAATGTGTAAATCGCAATTATGAAGGTGACATTAAAAACCAAGGTGACAAGGTTAGAATCATTACACCGGCTACGTTACTATTTCTACAGTCGGTTCTGGTAACATCTCTTACAGCGAATTATCGCCTACATCTCAAGATTTAACAATCGACCAAAAGAAATATTTTGCCTTCAAAATTAACGATATTGCTCAAGCTCAAGCAAATCAAAGCATTATGGAGGCTCATCTTACTAACGCTAAAAAGGCTATTGAAGAGGTTCAAGATTCATATCTTTTAGGCTTACACACTGACGTTGAATCAACAAACACTGTCGGAACAGAAGAAAGTGCCGTGACTTTAGACAAAACAACTATTTACTCAAAATTTGTTGAATTAGCCCTAAAGCTTAAAAACGCAAACGCTTTAACAGGTGATAAAAAACCTTGGGTTGTTATCAATCCCACAATTGAATCGTACTTATTACAAAGTACCGAATTCATTGGCGCTCATAACGTTGCGGATGAAACATTAAGACAAGGTTCTATCGGAAGAATTGCCGGAATGGATGTTTTAGTTAGCACAAACTTGACATCAACTTCAGGACTATTCTATGTTTTAGCGGGCACAAATGATGCAATCACTTTTGCCTCTCAACTTGCTAAGGTCGAATCACTAAGAGATAAAGATTCGTTTGCTGACCTTGTTAGAGGATTATATCTTTACGGCGCAAAAACTGTCCAACCTAAAGCTTTAGCTAAAATGGTTGTAGCTGATCCATCTAAAAATTAATTCTTCCCTTTCTTTTTAGTAACACATTATGTATGCGTGCGAAGCTTTGCTTCGCCCGCTTTTTATGGGGTAAAAAATGTTTGAAAATTTAAAAGATACTATTTCAGATTTAGCCTATGGAGCGGTTAGTTATGCAGAAGAAGCATTAAAAACAAGCTCGGGGCAAACTAAAAAACGTACGGCAATTGATTTTGTCGTAAACAGAATCCCTGTACCGTACCCATTTAAACCGATTGTGGCAATGTTACTTGCTACATTTATTGATGAAGCTATAGAAAAAGCGGTTAAATACATGAATCAAGTTAAATATGAGGATTAAAAATGTCAGAAAACAAATTAGAAACAACATCTCAACAGACAGAAAAACAAGAAAACATTCAAACACAGTTTGAAGAAAGACTCGGCGTAAATCAAGAAAAAAGTTCTCAAAAATCGCCAATTAGCGAGGAGTTTAAAAAGAACTTGAAAAACCTTCAAATCGTTTTAACTTCAGGTCTAATCAACCCGCAGCAAGGTCAAAATTTATTGAACCATATAATTCAAGAGGCGTTAAATATGAATGTACAAAATATGCGAGAAGATTTGACCACTCAAATTAGCGACAAAGAAAGCTCTAACGGATTTACAAGCAGTGAGGCTAAGTTTTTCGACATTGCAGGACGAAATGAGGTTATAAACTATCTTAAATCCGGCAATGTTTCTGTTGACAAAGATGAACTTTCAAGAATTGCCAAACTTGTGGAAACCATTGAGAATTCTGCAGTTGAAAGGTACATTCAGAAAGTAGCGCACGAGCAGAATTTAGAAAAGTCAAATTTGCAAGCTAAACAGAAACTTCAAGCAAATGCACAAAACACAAAGAGCGAATGTAAAAATTTGGCGCCTTTCACTCGTGAGCAAATTGGTAAAATGACAAGTGCTGAATTCTTAAAAAATGAGGCCCTAATTATGAGTCAACTAAAAAAAGGGCTTATCAAATAGCACTCAATAATCCTCGTCCCCACCCGGCCCGTACTCTTTTTGAGTGCGGGTTTGGGGTTAATACAATAAATATTTTAAAACTTCCGCATTAAGTGCGGTATAAAAATGAATTAACAAGGAGAAAAATGAACTATCTTGAAATAATTAACAAGTGCCTTATGGAGCTTAATTACAAGTGTGTAAGAACCTTTGACGAACTTGTTAAAAACGACCATGCAAAAATTAAAAATATTTTGAACATAATTAATTCGGAAATTTGCACATTTGAGAATTGGAATTTTTTATTAAGAAAAAAAATTTTACACTTACCAAAAAACACAACAGAGTTAATAAATTCTGTCAATGGAAAAATTCACACTCTTTCAATTGATGGCAAAAAATATGTTTACACACAAGATTTTGAAGCTTTTATTCTGAACAATGCGCCACAAGAAAAGTATAGCGTTTTAAATGATATGTTACTATTTCCAAATTTTGAAGAAGACAAAAACATTGACGTAATTTATTACACAAATGACTTTGTAAAAAGCGCAGACGGTTCTGAAAAAATGCATCTGGAAAAGGAAGATGATTCACCTCAAATTCCGGATCCGTTTGCTGAACCTCTATTGGTTTACGGCACTTGTATGCGAATGAAGGCAAATCCGAACTATGGCAAGTTTTCATACTGGCTGAATATGTACAAAGAAAACCTTGCAAATATGCGTTCTAAGTTATGCACAGACATCAAACAAAGTCCAAGCATTACAATCGAGCGCATTTAGACAAAAAAAATAGGCGGAAATGAACTTTCTACCTATTGATAAGATTTTACACTAGCCGAAATATAAATAGCATATTAATAATAAGGTATGTTACATGTTTATGGCAAATATATTAAGAGTTCTTAACAATATGGAAATATTAACACCACTACAAAAACGATTTGTAAAAGAATACTTGCAATGCTTAGATGGCGAATTAGCCGCTAAAAGAGCCGGTTATAACAGCAGAAACTTAAAGCTTTTGGCAGATAGTTTACTCGAAAATGAGCAAATTATCGGTTACATAAACAGGTTAATAAATTCACAACTTAGAATTTTGCAAGTACCAAAATGCTATGTAATTAAAAAATTGCTAAAAATAGCAGAATTTTCACTTGAAGAAGAAGATATTTTAGACAAAAAAGGTTCACCTACAGGTAAAAAGAAACTGCGTGACAGCTCTGCCGCATTAAAAGCGCTTGAGGCTTTGTGCAAATATTTGTGGAGTAAGGATGACAACTCAAAACTTGAAGCAAAAATAATTACGATTAGCAATTTAGATGATAATAAAATTTAAGGAGAAAATATGGAACGCAAAAAGCAAATTATTGAATCAGCCTTACTTTCAGGCAAAAGTATTGATGAATTAATTAAAATAAAAATGAAAGAAGAAATTAAAAATACATTTGAAAAGGTTAATAAAACTCCGAAGAAGGTAAAAATATTCGACATTAAAGAAATTCCGTCAAAAGTTTTATTCAGCCGAAATTCAGTGTTCAAAAAGTACAACAAACAAAACGATACAATTAGCTACATAAACGGAATTCAAGCGGAAGGATTGTTAGGGTTAGACGAAACCTCAAGAGAAAAACTCCTATCCGGCGAGATAGAAGTTTTTTCTACTGATAATTCTTTTGTAAAATTTGAGTATTCTGAAATTCTAAAATACGATGAATAGCGGAATAACTTCCATTAGCAATAAAATGAAGAATACCAAGAATAAAACAATCGCAAAGATTTTTTGCATATCTGAGAATAAAAACATCTTTTTATTTTTTCTAAAATCTCTGATTGCCCTGTATTCCATATTATAAGGTTGCATTGGAAGTTGTTTTTCCATTTCTTCAAGAACTTTTGAAAATTTAATTTTAATCAAGCAGTTGTATGTATCCATATTCAACCACCACAATGCACAAGAGATAATACCTGCAACAGCAAAGATTGTAGGGGCAGTAAATTTACCAAAAGCATAGCCTTTTGACATGAAAGTCAATAAAACCAAGACTAAAACGACAACCAAGTAGAATTTATTTGTCATAAAAGAACGGTCAATAAATTTCTCTTTTTGCTCTGAATATAGTCTGTACTGCTCAAAAATCAAATCTTCACGGTTCATAAACATCTCCTTTATAGAAGCTATTTTATTAACTCTAAGGTCAAAAGTCAAGCAATGATAAAGTTTATAAAAATCAAAATAGACTGCCACAACAAGGTTTTTCAGAACATTCAATATTTGGAAAACATTTACAATTTGATTAACAAATACCACAAATATTTAAACGACGACTACTCACTCACTACGGACTTGTTTGACGAGGTTATAAATCTTGTAACCCAAACAAGTCCTTTCTTTTGGGTAATTCTGTCCAACGGAGAATTTGCAGGATTTGTCTTTTTAGAAAATCTTATCGGTAACCGCAAATATCTGCATTCAGCCGAGATTACAACAGCTTTTGAACGCAAATTTTGGGGTAAAACCACCAAAATTTGCGCCAAGAAATTTATCACCTACTGTTTTAAAAAATTAAAATTCAGAAAGCTGAAAGCTCAAGTTTTTAAAGATAATTTCTTAGTCGAAGGACTTCTCAAATCTTGCGGAATGAAGCAAGAAGCAATTTTAGAAGGTGAAACGCTTAAAAACAAACGACTACAGGACATAAAAATTTATTCAATCATAAGAGGTAAAAGAAAATGAAAACAATAAACAACACAAAAGAACAAGATGAAAATTTATATTTAATATCTAAAATCACGCAAAAATATGATGAAATGGAGGACTCCAGAAGAGGTCAACTAACCGACATCAGAACTATCCGAAATGCAATTTATTCAAATAACATTCCGACCGTAAACGAATGGAATACCAAAATTCAGCTTCCTGAAATTTACGAATTAGCACAAACGTTAAAGGCACATATCAGCGAGAATTTGTACTCTCATCCGGACTCAATGTTTGACGTTTCCGGCAAGACACCACAAACACAAGTGCTTGCAAATCGCCAAAAAGCAATGCTTGTTAACACTTTTGAAGAAATGAACCTTGAAGAAGAAATAGAAAAAATGATTGATTCTATTGTCGAAACTGGCGAAAGCACTCTTTTTGTCGGTTGGCAAACAAAAACAAAAGTAGTAAGACGTCCCCTTACAATTGAAGAACAGCTTGTTGCACCAAATGAAAACGGCTTTGTAATTGAAGAACAAACTATATATGACAACGCAAAAGTTAAATTCATTAAATCCGAAGATTTCGTTTTTGATAAAAATAATTGCGAGAACTGGGATAAGTGTGCAAAAGTTTATAGAACTTATTCTACACTTCACGACATTGTTTCGGATAAAGCTAATAATTTGTTAACAGATGAAAAAGTCGAAAACTTAAGAATGCTTATTAACAATAAAAAATCTAAAAACGCATCTGCAGATAAAGCGGTTGATGACAACAAGTGCGAGATTTTAGAATATTGGGGCGACATTGAACTTGCAAACGGCGAAATTTTAAAAAATCAATTAATTGTTGTTGCCGGCAGAAAAGAAATTATCAGAATGGAAGACAACCCATTTGTAATCAATCCGTTTATTTATGCAAATATTATCAAAAATCCCGACACAGAGCGAGGTATTTCACCATTAAAGGTTGCAATAATTTTGAACAACGTGTCTTCTACGATTTTAAACAAACAACTTGATGCACTTTC
Organism: uncultured bacterium; assembly: GCA_900550295.1. Lineage (GTDB taxonomy): Bacteria > Cyanobacteriota > Vampirovibrionia > Gastranaerophilales > Gastranaerophilaceae > UBA6984. The sequence continues at coordinate 2,523 of URRM01000016.1, read as the reverse complement.
ATTAATGATGAACCCTCCTTATTTAGCCCCTAAAGGATGTTTTAAAGGTGAACAGATTGTGCGCCCCGGAAAAATCATTGAATACGATTCAGCACTTATGCCTCAAGCGCCAACACCATTAAATTTTGATAATGCATTGCACGGCTGGGATTTTCTAAATTACTTTAAAACCACAACAGAAAGTGCAACAGGTATATTTAAAAATATGGCAGGGAACTTGCAAAACGAAGCAAGAACAGCGACAGAATTAACCTATACTGTAACAGGTCAAACTGCACGCCTAAACATGATGTTAGATTCAATTAACCGTAAATTAATTGTACCGATGATTGAAAAAACTGCGCAAATTATCGCCAATTTTAAGTTTGGCAAAGAGTTAATCTGCATAAACGAACACGGTCTTCAAAAGTTTATGGAGATAGATGACACTGTCAGAAGTGCTAATTATATTTACAGATACGGCGACAGAAAAGCAACCTTAGAGAGAAAAACTCGCTCTAAAGAACTGTTTGAGGTTGTAAAATCATTTGCAGAAGTTCCAACAGTAAATGAGCAAATCAATTGGTTGGAATGCTTCAAATTTGCACTTGAACAGTACGGAATAGAAAACGCAAGCCACTTTTTGCTTAGAGAAAAGGAAAGTTAAAATTTACCCCTCAGAATCTCTATTTAACAAACGAAGGAAACTTATGGAAAAACGAAATATAAAATATAATTTATTAAAAGCACAAAGAGAATTTTTAGAAATTCCTCACGATTACAACATTGATATAGCTTGCTATCAAGGTGGTTACGGAAGCGGTAAAACATTCTGCGGTTCACTCCTTGGCATATTATTATGTTTAAAATTCGAAGGTATTCGTGGGCTTGTCGGTGCAAAAACCTACACACTCGTTCGTGATACTACACTTAAAACCTATTTTGAACATCTCGACAACATGGGATTTATTGAAGGGAAAGATTACGAATGGTCTGCATCACTTCAAAGACTCAAATTCAAAAACAAATCAGAAATTTTATTCAGGCATTTTGACAATCCAAACAGCCTAAAATCCTTAAACCTTGGGTTCGTTGAAATTGAAGAGATGTCTGACGTTCCGTACGAAACATTTAAAATGCTTTTAGCACGTATGCGCCAAAGAGTTAACCCTAAGTGGAAAAATTTCACTTACAGAATCTTTGGACATACCAACCCCGAAATGGAACGAGGCTGGATTTACAAAACGTTTATTGAAGATTCAATGCCAAATTACAGGCTTATTGTTGCACCTACAACAGAAAATATTTATCTTCCCGAAGGTTTTTGTGATGAATTAAAAAAGCTCTACGATGAAGATTACTACAAAATATGTGTTTTAGGTGAAAATGGGCATTATAATTCAGGATTGGTAGTCAAAGATTTTACGGATAAAAATATTATCGACATAAAATATCAACCGGAACTTGATTTATATTTAACCTGCGATTTTAACGTCGATCCTATGTGTTGGGAATTAGCACACAAAACAGAAGATAAAGTGTTTTTCTTTGACGAAATTGCAATGGAAAACACTACAACTTCAAAGGCATGCGATGAAGTTTTTAGGCGATATCCAAATCATAAGGGCAAACTTATCATAAACGGTGATGCATCAGGCGATAATCGCAGTTGCACTAGCGAATACACAAATTACGTTATTATGAAAAAGAAATTTCTAAACTACGGCTTTGATATAGACATAAGGCTAAAACCGTTTAACCCTCCAATTAAAAACAGAATCATGGCTTTCAACAGCAAAATTCACAACGCAAACGAAGAAATTGGTTTATACATAAGTCCAAAATGTGAAAAACTTTTATACAACATTTATAACCTAAAATACAAAGAGGGCACTTCTCGTATTGATTTACCGACATACCAACAAATTAAGCAATCAAAAGATAAGAAATTTTTAATGCACCCTCTGGATGCCGCCTCTTATCTTGTCGATTACTATTGGCCAATAAAATTATAAACTTATATAACGATTTTTTAGTTCTTTTATTAACATATATTCTATTTTTAAACAAATCAGAAAGGAGTTCAATTATCATGCATAATATTCTTCAATATTCACCTATAATTGTTGTCGTCATAATGTATTTAACTCAGCTGAGAATTGTTGTCACACCTGAACAATTAGAGAAAAAACATCGAGAAATTCTTGACGATATAGAAAACAAGTTTGCAACCCAAAATTCAGTAAAAGATTTAAAAGAACAAATGGGCGATATGAAGGAAAAAATCGATAGAATATATGAATGTATCATCGCTGTAAAATAGGTCAAAATTTGACATTTTTTAAATTTTCAAATTATACTTTTGCCCGACAAATTTAAAATTGTACACATGGGGTATGTTTTTTACCCCCCAAATAGCCTATTATATCAGTGTAGAAAGAGAACTAAAAATTATCCCGTTTAAATAAGAAGAGTTGAGTTTCAACTCTTTTTCTTTATGAATATCTGTCCGAAATGTTTAAAAAGGCGCCGAAAGCAAGTGCT
>URRM01000015.1 GCA_900550295.1 uncultured bacterium | reverse complement strand
TTGTCCAGTTCAAAACCTTGCCATTAGGACATTTACCGCTTGCATCTGTTTTTAAGTAATCCATATTGTCATTGGCTATTACCCAACCGGTACAAGCATTACCTTTCTTAAAACACCAATTTACAATATTGGTACCTCCATTTGAATTTTCAATACCTGCTGGATGTATTCCGTCTGTTGTAATAACAAATTGGAAGAAATCTATACCATAAGCATTTTTACCTTTTAATCCGCCATCAATATCAACACTTAGAGAACCACATCTGTTGCTTTCACCAAATTTTGTACCATCATCAGCTCTTTTACAAGCATTTGCCCCAACTGGTTCAATACTTAATGAAATTGATGCTCCATCTGCTAAATTGAATTTACGGTCATCAGGCCAAACATTTGGTCCACCGCCGTGGTCTGTATTATCTGAATCTTTGTAATTTTTATTTTGAAAACAACCGCTAACAGATTGCTTGCAGTCTTTTGACACTTTCATAAACTCCATAATTCTATCTGCATACTTGTTTGTAGCAACTTTTTTTGATGTATCAGAAACAAACCAAGTTTTCATAGGTCCATAAGTTGCAACAGCACGCTCTTGGGCTTCTTCAAGATTTTGATATATTTTCTTAACCTTAGCTACTTTTTCTTTGTCGGCAGTTGAAGAGTTCAAGTTTGGAATAGTCAATGCCGAAACCACGCCAATAATACCCATTACAATTAGGATTTCAGCAAGGGTAAAAGCCAATGCTTTACGGAATGTTGACAGAATCTCAATATCGTGAAATCTCGCATCAACCTCTCGCAAAACAATTCGCTGGATTATTTTGCTCGGCAGAGTGGGATGACATAAAAACTTATGATTCGTTTTGGTAAATATTCTTTGGATTGCTTCGCTTACGCTCGCAATGACGGCTTGAGCCTTAAGCCCAAAAGTCGCTCTACTACTAGTGTTTACCCCCCCCCCCCCCGAAGGTTTGAGAGTCTTTATTTATAATCATTTTAACCATATTCATATCCTCTTTTATATTCTTATTCTGTTTCTTATTATAACATTCTTTGTATGTTTCTTCAAGTAAGGGGGTTGGTGAGGTTTAGATGGTTGGCAATATGTCCGTAATGACTTGAAATAAAATATAATGTCATCCCGTGTTACGACACGGAATCTTAATGACATGAAATTTTGTAAAAAGATGTTAAAATTGAAATATATAAAATTCATGTTTTAGGATAACAAAACGGGTAAATCATTGTTGTAAAGTCAATACAGATATGCTCAATCGCCGCAAAACAGGCTATGAGAGTCAAATTTCTTTTTCAAGTCTGAAAATTGGCATTATCAGACCAAAAGAGTACCACGTGTACGTAAAAATACGTACGTATTTTTCTGTACGTAAAAAAACGGACTAAATCTTTTTCAAAAAATGGTATAATAGGTTATCAAATGTTTAAAATAAGCTTGGAGAAAATTACGACAAAATGACATCAAAATTTCACAAAAAAGCGAGATTAAAAAACCTCGCTCATATTTATATTCATTTTTTACGACTCTTTATAATTTCCAAGAGTTCAAATATTCTTCTTGCTCCGGAGTTAGGGTATCTATTTTCACGCCCATAGAGTCCAACTTGATATTCGCAATCATATAATCTACTTCTTCAGGCAATGTTAGTAATTTGTTTGGTAATTTACCCTGATTTTTAACCAAGTATTCAATACCCAACGCTTGGTTTGCAAAAGACATATCCATAACGCTTGCAGGATGTCCTTCTGCAGCAACAAGGTTAACCAATCTACCTTCTGCAATTACGTAAATTGATTTGCCGTTATCTAATTTATATTCTTCCAAATTAGGACGAATTTGTTTAATTTCAACTGCGTGTTCTCTCAAGCCTTTAACATTAATTTCGTGGTCAAAGTGTCCGCAATTACCAACGAATGAACCGTCTTTCATATTCAACATATGTTCTACGTCAACTACGTGTTTGTCACCTGTTACAGCCATAAAGATATCGCCTTCTTTTGCAGCTTCTGCAATAGGCATAACTCTATAACCTTCCATTACAGCTTCTAAAGCCTTCAACGGATCAACTTCGCATACGATAACGTTTGCACCCAAGCCTTTTGCTCTCATTGCGCAACCTTTACCGCACCAACCGTAGCCTGAAATTACAACTGTTTTACCTGCAATCAAGATATTTGCAGCTCTAAAGATACCGTCAAACAAGCTTTGACCTGTACCGTAACGATTATCATACAAGTGTTTTGTCAAACTTTCGTTAACCCCAACTGCAGGAGCCTTCAATTTGCCTTGTTTTTCCAAAGCTTTCAATCTGATAATGCCTGTTGTTGTTTCTTCTGTTGAACCGATAATATGTTCTGCTAATTCAGGTTTTTCTTCATAAATAGTTGCCATAATATCGCAACCGTCATCAATAATAATGTTTGGGTTGTGTTCTAAAGCAACTCTAACATGATCTCTGTATGTTTCAACAGATTCACCTGCGTAGCCATAAACAGGAATACCCCAATATTTAACCAAACCGGCTGCGACATCATCTTGAGTTGACAATGGATTTGATGCAACCAAAACTGCATCAGCACCACCGGCTTTCATTACTGTACACAAAGCTGCTGTATCTTTTGTAACGTGAACACAAGCTGATAGACGTAAACCTTTGAACGGTTGTTCTTTAATAAATCTTTCTTGAATACTTCTCAAAACAGGCATATCTCTTAATGCCCATTCTATATTGTTTTTACCTTGTTCTGCAAGGTTAATATCTTTAATATCACATTTGATATCTAGTGCTGTTGACATTTTTACCTTCCTTATTTCCGTATTTATTTTTATTTTTCGTAAGCAATGCTTATTGTTAAACTATCCGAGTTTGTATGAACTAATGACCATCTTAATGGTGACATTATATCACATTTCTCCAACTCGGCTTCTATATATTCTGTTGTAATATTTTCTGTATTTGGAATTTTTACTAAATCTGAAATTATCATTGTGTACCTTTATTTATAACTTTTATAAGACAATAACTGACCTACATCTCTAAGATACCGCAACAAGTGCGGTATGACAAAACATTTAAAACCTATAACTTATAATCTGCTATTCTACTGTTACTGATTTTGCCAAGTTTCTAGGTTGGTCAACGTCTTTTCCTAGGAATTCTGCAATATAATAAGCAAGTAATTGTAGTGGAACGATTGCCATAATTGGTGAAACCATTTCATGTACGTGTGGAACGTTTAGAACATAGTCAAACAATTCATCCAATTTTTCGTCTGTTGAATCAGTAAGAGCAATCATTCTGGCATTTCTTGCTTTTGATTCTTGTGCATTAGACAAGATTTTTTCATAAACTTTACCTGTCATCATAATAGACAATACCGGTAATGTTTCATCCAACATTGCGATAGGTCCGTGTTTCAATTCGCCTGCAGGGTAACCTGTAGCGTTAATATAGCTGATTTCTTTTAGTTTCAACGCACCTTCTAATGCAGTTGCGTAGTTAATACCTCTTGCGATAAAGATAAAGTTCTTTGAGCTTGAGTACATTCTTGAACATTTTTGGATTTTATCTGTTTTTGTCAACAATAACTCAATTTTTTGAGGTAATACCAATAAATCGTTTTTAATTTCTTTTAAATATTCTTTATCAGCAGATTCTTTAATTTCTGCTATGTGAATAGCTAATGCATAGAATGCCATTAATTGTGCTACATAAGATTTTGTAGCGGCAACTGAAACTTCAATACCTGCATTTACAGGAATTAAGCTGTCTGCTTCTCTTGCCATTGCACTATCAGGACGGTTTGTAATAATCAAAATGTGAGATCCACGTGCTTTTGATTGTTTAACAGCTGTCAATGTATCAGCTGTTTCACCTGATTGAGAAACCCCGATTACAAGAGTGTGTTCATCTGTAACTGTTTTTCTGTAAATATATTCACTTGATGCTTCTACATCAACAGGAATTTCACAAAATTCTTCAATTACATATTTACCAACCATTGCAGCGTGAAGAGATGTACCACAAGCTACAACTTGAATACGGTTCAAGTCTTTCAATTTAGCTTTATCTAATTTAACCTCTTCAAGCTTAATTGGTTCATCTGCTGAATATAATTTACCTGACAAGAAGTTTCTCATTACATCCGGTTGTTCGTGAATTTCTTTAAGCATGAAGTGTTTGTAACCCATTTTGCTCAAAGCAATTGGCTCCCAAGGTAAAAGTTCAATTTTTGGTTCAATTTTGTTGTTATCCGCATCAAATAATTCAATTGAATCAGGTTTTAATACTGCAACTTGGTTTTCTGCTAAATAAATAGCTTTTTTTGTATAACTGATAACTGCAGGAACGTCAGATGCGGCAAAGTTTTCACCTTCACCAACACCAATTAAAAGAGGTGCGTTTCTTCTTGTTGCAATAATTGTGTTTGGAACATCTTGGTGGATTACACAAATTGCGTATGCACCTTCCAAACGTTTACAAGCAAGTCTTACTGCTTCTTTTAAGTCTTTTGTTTCTGCATACATATGAGCTACTAAGTGAGCTACAACCTCTGTATCTGTTTCTGATTTAAAAATAGAACCTTTTTTAATTAATTCTTCTTTAATTTCCGCAAAGTTTTCGATAATACCGTTATGAACCAGTGCTAATTTACCACAGTTACAAGTATGCGGGTGGGCATTAATTTCATTTGGAACACCGTGAGTCGCCCAACGGATGTGACCAATACCAACATTAGCAGTTTTAATTTCATCTCCTTTTGTTGCCAAAAGGTCTTTTAAATTTTGTAATTTACCTTCTGCTTTATAAATTTTAGTTTTTCCATCCGCTAAAACTGCAACACCTGAAGAGTCATAGCCTCTATATTCAAGACAGCTTAAGCCGTTTGTTAAAACTTCAGCAACTTCTCTGTTACCTACATATCCTACAATACCGCACATAATGCACTATTTCCTTTCATCTTTTCCATAAATAAATTCTTGTGTTTGTTCTAACATTTTATCATCAAAAATTATTGTTGCAATGAAAATTTATCTGTTGTAAATTAAGAATAAATAAAGATTTAAAAAGGATTATTTAGGAAAAAGCTGCTTATTATATTTTGTATATTTTTGTTGGAATGAGCGCAAATGCAGACATTATGATAAACAAAAATTTTCTTTGTTTAGGCAACTTTTGAAACACTCTTGAAAAAAGAGAACAAAAGCTTTATAAAGTTGGTGCAAGAATCTTAGATAAGAACCAAATCCCAAAACGTATAATTTTTTATTTGAACCAATCACCCCTAAAATCTATCAACGCATTCACATCATATAGAGATAAAGGTGTTATATTATATCCTGAACTATATTAATTACATCGACAACAGTTAAATACATCGGTGTAATTTTCAGAGGCAATGAAATAAAAGTAGAGCCTAAAAGTACTGTATATAATTTATTCTTATACAAGTAAATTTATGCTAGAATAAAAATATGATTACACTACAAGTTCCATATTATTATATTGATTCACTTTATGTAACAGGCATTATAGCCCTATTCATAATGTTTGTTATGGCAGGCAAAATTCTTTTGTTATTAAAAGAAAATCAAAGTTTAAAAACTTTGTGCAGAAATCAACAAGAATATTGCAACAAAATTAATCCGGACAAAATGCTTAATTATTTCGGAATCGATATTATAAAGGTTTCTCTACCTAAAAAACTTAAAAATCTATCAACAGATCTTATGGCCGGAATTGTAGGTTTGAGAGAAGAATTAGCAGATAGTTTAGGATATATTATTCCAAACGTTAGAATTTGCAATGATTATGACTTAAAAAACGAAGAGTATGAAATTTTTGTACGTACAAAATCTGTTGGCAAGTTTAAATTTGAAGAAAGCAATGAAAAATTAGAACAAATTATTGAAAATTTAAGAAAAATTTCTCTTGAAAACATCTCTAAAATTTTCTTACAAGAAAATGCTCAAAAACTTTTAGATGAAGTTTCAAATAAAAAAGTCGTAGAAACATTACTCCAAAATTTGTCTGTTGAAGATGTTCGTCTTATCTTGATAGAACTAATTAATCAAAAGGTTTCAATCAAAGATAACAACTACGTTTTCGAAAGAATGAGCGTTTACAGCAACAAACCAACGTTGAATGAAATCATTGAAAAATTGAAGCTTGATTTAAAGTAGTTTAAATGTTTTTATTCTGAACGGCTGTAGAAGTTTTTAATGACAGATAACTTACTTCCGAATATTTGTCATTATCCTTCATCGATTTGTCTAGGGTGAAACCAAAAGTGTTAATTCCATCCGGAGAACTTTGTGCAATCATTTTACCGCCATGAGCTTCTATTATTTGCTTTGACAGGTACAAACCCAAACCTGTACTTAAACGTTGAAACATTGATTCTTTTGAATAATATCTTTCAAAAAATTGGTTTATTTCTTTTTCTGAATATGCAACGCCGATGTTTGTAACCTTAAATTCAAAGTTCTTTTCATTCTCAGACAGTTCAATCGTGATTTTTGTATCATCTTTTTTGTATTTAATCGCATTAGAAATTAAATTGTACATAACACGTCTGATATGCATTTGATCTGCAACTATTGTATTGTTATAAACATTCAACTTGATGTCCATTTCGTCAGATTTATCCAAAAGTTTTGTAAATTCAAAACATACGTCTTTCAAATTATCCACAACATTGAACTCTTTGAACGAAAATTTGATATTTCCGCTATCAAGTTTGTATGTGTCCAAAACGGTCATAACCATATCCATTTCAAACCTTACTGAACGATACATCTGTTCTAAAATTTCTTTTTGAGTTTCGTTAATACTGCCAAATATTCCCTGCAAAAACAACTCTATGGCTCTGCTTTGAGCAATAATCGGATTCTTTAAATCATGAACCAACATCGCAAGAAAATTATTCTTACGTTCTTCTAAATCCACTTCCTCATCAATGTATCTGGCAAAAACCGCAATATTTTCAACTTCGCCTTTTGAATTGAACGACGGAACTCTGACAAAACGTAACCAGTGTTTGTCTTTGTTCATAAATTCAACTTCCTCTGTTGAAATCAAAATTTCTTTATTTTGCATTATCTTTTTCTCAATATCGTGAAAGATTTCAAGCCCGATATCAAGATTTAAAGAACCGTCATCAAGCAAGTCATTAAACTGTTTGTTATAAAAAACATATTTGCCGTTTTTGTCTACCAAAATTGAAATAAATGGCATTGAATCAAACAACAATTTCATTTGTCTTTTCAATTTAAAATATCTTGTTTGAAGAATACTGCCTGTTACAATTCAAACAACAAGAAAAGAGAAAGAAACTTTTGATGGCAAAATTGTCGGCTCAAAAACAATTGCCAGAAAAAACAAAAATACAGGAATATAAATCGTAAGAGAATAAAAAACTACCTCTTTCTTAAAATATTTTGCTAAACGCTTGACCATACACAACCTCTTCTTTTTATAGTCTAATTATAGCACTCCGTAGGCAGGTTGTACATTAGTCAACTGGTGAAAAATTTATATTGAATACTTCAAACGCTTTGCAACAAAAGCTTTGTACTTATGTCGTTGTTTCCTGCTTATGTATCTCAAAGCCTTATGAAAATAAATTTTTGCTGAATCAATATCACCTAAATGGTCATAGCAAAATCCGATTTCAGCATAAGAACTGAACAAATAATATTTTTTTATCCACTTTCTGATTATGAGTTTTGGTTTGTAATCTTTCAAATATTTTATTGTTTCTGTGTAATAATCAATCGCCTTTTTGCGGTTCAAAAGAGTAAGGTTAAACACTCTTGCCGTGCCATAATAGTTAATCATTCTGCCAAATATTAAAACCATACCCAAGTAGAATATTAAACCAAATAAAAGTCCGCCAACAAGGATAAACTTCCAATCAAATGGCATATTTGAAAGTCCGTAAGTTAAAGTGTTCGAAATAATCGACCACAAAAATCCAATAATTATACAAGCTCTAAAAAAATAATTTCTCATAAAGCAATTATAACACACTTATTAAACTATTTAAACCCTGTAACGCACCAATAATTTACAATTACTTTACGCAAACATATCTTTTATAAAAATAAATTAATAAAGAAAAGCCTACAAAAGCAGTATCGAGCCGAAAACAACACCTAATGCTAAAATCTATTCTTCTTCATCTGTTGATTTTTGTTGATTCAAGAAGGAATCATCAAAGAATGGTTTAAAGTTTTTAACCATTGGCAATGGCGGTATTTTGCCGGTAGATTCAAAATTTTTATCTTGGCAAGCACCGTTTATGTCACAAACACCAATAAATTGACCTATTGAGTTGTAATAATAAGTTTTTTCACCTCTTAAAACGCTTTTTCCTATAAACTGACCTGTCGCATTATAGAAAAAAGTACCCGTTTTCAAAACCTTATCGTGTGCAATCATTTTTCCATATTTATCATAGTAAAAGTTTTCATGATTTTTACTAACAACTGTGTAATCAGGTTCGTTTTGAACTGTTACGGTTGGTTCTGTCGTTTTATAACCATTTTGCATTGTGCTTGTAGAGGTTGTTGTTAATGTTCCTGAACCGGTAGACGTTTTCGTCGTTGTTGTAGTCGTAGTAGTTGTTGGTGCTGCAATACATACAGACATTGAAAATATTACGGTTAGGGTAAATAAATATAATAAATTTTTCATAAAAAATTCCTTCTTACGCAAAAATTTTAGCATAACAAGGCACTTTTTTGAACAAAAAACGTAAATATTTAGGCAAAACAGAGGATTTAAGGATTAATGAAATAAATTGAAGAATTCAGATATAACGCATATGTTACCCATAAAAAATATGGTATAAGTAAATAAGAAGCAGGTTTTGAAATTTTATAAAACTCATACAGAGTGATTGCAAGAAAAACCCACATAAGACAAATTACCCACAATGCGTTTTGAATATCTTTTAAACCAAAAAATATTGAACTCCACATAAAATTCAAAAATAATTGCATAACAAAAAACGCAAAAGCTACAAACTTTTTGGTTAAACTTTTTGTCTTTATAAAAACTAAAAAAGATGCAAAAATCATTAAATATAAAACTATCCAAACCGGCGCAAAAAGCCAATCAGGAGGAGTTCCGACAGGCAAATTAAGAGAATGATACCAATCTAAATTAACCATAACAAATTTATTTTAATCATAAATTTTCACCGAAACATTGGACAATTCGGCTATATTAATCTATCTCTTTGCTCAAAAAATTGTTTTTGCAATCAATAATTTCTTCCAATTGATTTTTAAATTCGTTATATTGAAGACATCCTGTAATGTGCGATAATTCGACATTTCCAAGAAATTCTAATTCATAATTATCAATATTTTTTTCTACAATTTTTATCATTTTGCATTGTTCTAAAACATCTAACAATGCTTCTATACATTCAATTGTCAAACTTAAGAAAGATGCACTTTTTGCAAGATTAAACTCGCCATTTTTGTTGTTACAAGTAAATCTTATCATCCCGGAAAGAGTTTTAATTATTTCCAACTCATCCAAGTTTTTAACATTGCAAGCCATATAATGAATATGACGAGGTTGAACCAATTCAACAATCTTGTCAAAAAGTTCTTCACTTGGCGGATAGTCAAAAAACATTATGCTATCTGCTTTTTTAAGAGTTTCTCTATTCACAATAGCATCACTCAAGCATTTGTAAGGCTTCAATGAATTTATGACGTCTTTATTTTCCGCATAAACTACTATATTCATTTTTGAAGTTTTCACATAATCTTCTACCTGAGAAAAAATATCTGATTTATTTCTGTGGTCAAAAACTTTGACAACATTTGGATTTTCAGGTTTTTCTTCCTTCAAATTATCACTATGAATATCTTCTACCATTAATTGTAAGCTTGTAACATCTCTAAAAGTATTTAATTTAGGAGAAAACGCAATATCTAACTTGTCCTCAGCAACTAAAGGAATATCCCCTCTAGACCACCAAACACAAGTGTATAGTGCATCTTGACCTTGAACCTTTAAGCGCAAATGATTTTTATTTTCGCCCATCAAAGTTTTTTCTTTTAATGTGAAATTCTTCACTACAAAAACAGGCGAAGGGTTTGAAGCTCCAAAAGGTTCCAATTTAGAAATTTCATCGACAAGAGTTAAATCTAAATCTTTTTCATCCAGCTCTAAATCAATATTTACAAAAGGTTTAAGAACTTTATCACCCAAAACTTCAGATATAGTCTTATTCAATGTTTCCTTTATCACATTAAACTGTTCTGTATTTCCGCTAAACGCAAAGCCTGCAGCCATTTCATGCCCGCCAAAACCATCAAACAATTCTGAATTTGCATCCAAAACCTCGTATAAATTTATACCCTTAACACTTCTTGCCGAGCATCTGAATTGTTGAGTTTCTGGGTTGTAATTCATAATAAATGTAGGTTTATAGTATTTTTCAACAAATTTTGAAGCTACAATACCAATAATACCTATATTCCACTTGTTGCTGAAAAGAACAATCGCATTATTGTCTGTACCTTCCTTTTGATACATTTCATCAGCTTCTAAAAATGTTGATTCACAAAGATTTTGTCTAACTTTGTTTAATTCGTTCAAAGTTTGAACCGCCATTTCAATTTCAGTTTTGTTGTCCGAAAGTAAAAGGCTTAAAGCCGTATCAACATTGTCTAAACGACCTGTTGCGTTAATTCTTGGTGCAATACCGAATGCTATATTTTCAGAAGTTATTCCGTTTTCGATATTATAACCTGCACTCTCTAAAAGTCTTGTCAAACCGTAATGTTGACCTTTTGATATAAGTTCCAAACCTTTTGTCACCAAATATCTGTTTTCACCCAAAAGAGGCACAATATCGGCAATTGTACCTAATGCAACCAATGGTAATAATTCAAAAACAAATTCCGGTTTGTTGTAATGGTTTAAAAGAGCTTGTGCAACCTTAAAAGCAACACCGCAACCTGCAAGATATGTAAGCATTTTAATCTTTTTTGCAGGTAACTTTTCATCCAAAGAATTTTGCGCCTTCGGGTTAATTATTGCATACGCAGGAGGTAATTCTTCCGGTGCTTCGTGGTGGTCAGTGATAATTATATCAACCCCAAAACTCTTTAAAAATTTAACCTCTTCAACGTTGCTAACACCACAGTCAACTGTAATCATAACCTTTGGCTTTTTAGAGGTCATCAATTTAACCAAAGTTTTCGTATTCATACCGTGGCTTTCTGTTTCTCTATCCGGTATGTAATAATCAACTTCAGCACCTAAATGTCTTAAAGTTTTCAATAATACTGAGGTTGAAGTAATTCCATCTGCATCAAAATCACCATAGACAAGAATTTTTTGCTTTTCGTCTACTGCTTTAGCAAGTCTTTCAACTGATTTAGCCATATCGACAAAAACAGTCGGCTCTGTTAATTTCATTTCAAGAGGGTTTAAAAACTCTTTTATTTCAGTTTTTGTTGTAATTCCACGTACGGCTAAAAGTCTTTCTATCAAAGACTTTTCACCGTTATCTGTTTTTGCAACTATCCACTCTTTTTGCATTTTTATTACTTGCTTTTACTGATTTTTTGTTCTAAAACTTCGATACCTTTTTTAAGTTGAACATCGTTTTTATTTGTCACATCTTCGTCTTTTATTTCTACCACAACATCAGGTGTAATACCTTTTTTGTGAATATCATTACCGTTTGGAGTTAAGTAATGTTGAATTGTGATGTGAACGGCAGAACCTTCAGGTAGTTTATTAATTTCTTGTACAATACCTTTACCAAATGTTTGTGTACCGATAATTGTAGCTCTTTCGTTTTCTTTTAAAGCGCCTGAAAGAATTTCACTTGCTGATGCTGAACCTTTATTAACAAGTACTACAACAGGTTTTTGAGTTAAATATTCTCTTCCGGCCCTTGCTGTTTCTTTGTAACCTTCTCTGTCAACAGTGCTTACGATAACACTGTCACGCATTAACATATCAGCAATTAAAACAGCGTTTGAAAGTAATCCTCCCGGATTTGAGCGTAAATCTAAGATATAACCGTCTTTGTCACGGCTTTTTAGGATAATTTCGCCAATTTCACTGCCCGCATTTTTGCTTATAAATGAACTTAATCTGATATATTGAATGTTGTCAGGAATTTTTGTTTCAATTGGAGGTTTTGTAGATACAACTTTAACTTCAACCTCATCTCTAACAATATTAAAAGTAATAGGTTCTTCAACGTTTTTACGTTTGATTAAAAGTCTTACGGTTGTACCTTTTTCGCCTCTAATTTTGTCAGCAGCCTTGTCAACAGTGATTCCTTTTGTACTTTCACCGTTAATCTCCATAATTTCATCGCCTGCTTGAATACCTGCTCTTTGTGCAGGAGAATTTTCTATCGGCTCAACAACGTACAATTGACCGTTTTTTACAGAAATTTGAGTACCGATACCTTTCAAGGAACCTTTCATGCTGTTTTGTTCTTCTGTGAATTCTTTAGGATCTAAGAATCTTGTATATGGATCGTTCAAACTTGCCAACATAGTGTTTATTGCCATATAAGCATCTTCATTTGTTTGAATTTGGCTGTCGTATTTATGGCGCCATCTTGTCCAATCTTGGTTATTATTTGTTTGGTCTACAAATTTGTTATTAACCAATTTCCAAACCATATCGTATAATTCACAAGGACTATATGCCATCACTCTTGCCGTATTAATTCCCATTATCAAGAATGTTATGGTTAATACAGTCAATAAAATTCTTCCAAATGTTCTATTCATAAATTAATTCCCTTTATTCAGTATAAATATATTATTACACATTTCTTGAATATAAGATGTTTTTTTACATTAAATGTTTCAAAAACGTTAAACTTTTATTAATAGTTTTGAAATTTTTCAGTTTTCATATACACTATTATTAAGAATCTATTGAGGAGGAAGTATGCACGAATACGTATTTAAAATGAAAAAAGGTGAAATCGAAATTGAATTAAAGTCTGACGACTTGGAATTTGTTGAAGAACAACTTAACAAATGGAGAGAAGACTTACTTCAAAAATAACTTCTTAGCCTGAAATTAGTCAGGCAAAAACACAATAAACAAAACTTAGACAGGAATAATTATGCCAAAGTACACATTCACATTTAAAAAAGATGACGTCTTTTTAGAATATATAACAACTGACAAAGAATCAATGGAACGCCAATTTCAAATTTGGGTAACATGCGCATCTGTATGGGCTTATAACCAAGAAAAAATTGAAAAAGGTTTAATGTCAGCACCACTACCAAAGGCTGAAACACCTGTTGTTAAAGAAGAAATTGAAGAAAAAGTTAAAGAAGAAAAAATTGACTCTGTTGAAGAACCTGAAATCAGAGAGGAAGCAACAGAACTTATTATTGAAAATCCTGAACAAAGTGAAATCGACAGAGAATCTCAACGCATAATTCAAGAATACAAGGCTGAAATGGAAGCCGAAGCTCGCAAAAAAGAAACAGAAGCTAAAAAAGAAGAATTTAAACAAGACGTTGAAAAAGTTGTAGCCAAAGAAGAAGCTGTAAAGGAAGAACTTTCAGGCTTGTATGACAAACCTGCGACAATCAACGACATCCAATTAACACAATTGGAAGAAGGTTCACAAAGCTTGGATAACAACATTGATTTCGATGCATTCTTGCAAAAATCAATGTCAAACCCTACAACTAACGTTAAAGAAAAACAAGACGACAGATTTTTAAAGGTAATTAAAGTAAAAAACATTACTGAAAAACTGGATTATTTAATTGTTACAGCATACTACCTATCAGAATTTGAGCGTCTGGACAGATTTACACTAAGACTTGTTAATGCAAAATTAATGGAAAATATGCACGAGGTTGTTGATAACTCTGTATTACAAGAGGCTATTGATAAAGGTTTGGTTGAATGCTTGCCAAACTACACAAACATCCCGTCAGCAATGGAATACAGACTTACAGAAGCCGGCGAAGAAGCATTTTTAAACGGAAGTAACAAACAATAATATGAAAAAAGTAGCTGTAGCAATGAGCGGTGGTGTCGATAGTAGCGTAACCGCAGTATTATTAAAGCAAAGAGGCTATGAAGTTGTCGGAATTACAGGCAAAATGACTAATTCTGACGGTGCTGAACAAGTTTGCAAAAACGCTCAAGCCGTTGCGGATAAAATCGGAATTCCTTTGTATATTCTGGATTTGAGCGAAAAATTTAAAGAAAAAGTTATAGACTATTTTGATAAATCCTATCTTGAAAGTAAAACTCCAAACCCTTGCGCAATGTGCAACAAAAAAATTAAGTGGGGCGAAATTTTCGATTATGCAATAAACACCTTGGATTGTAATTATTTTGCGACAGGTCACTATGCAAATATCGTCAAAATTGGCGATTATTACACAATGGCACCTGCAAAAGATCCTCGAAAAGACCAATTATATTTTCTTTTCAGCCTAACTCAAGAACAGTTTTCCAAGACAATTTTTCCGCTTTATGAGTTTGAAAAATCACAAATCAGACAGATTGCAGAAGAAAACGACTTACCTTCAAAATCAGCAAAAGACTCTCAAGACATCTGCTTTATTCAAAAGCCAAAGACCTTAAGAGATTATCTTTTTGAAACTATTGGCAAGAAAAAAGGTGATTTTATCGATATTGAAACAGGCAAAAAGCTTGGAGAACATTCCGGATGTTACCAATATACGATTGGACAACGTAAAGGACTTGATATTGGCGGAACTCCAAACCCATTGTATGTAATAAAAATCGACTCAAACACAAATACTGTTTACGTTGGAGAAAAGAAAAACGCATATAAATCAACATTAAAACTTGAAAATGCGCATAAAACCTTCCCATTTGAAGGCAATTCTTTTGATGTAATGACAAAAATCAGATATAATATGCCATTTGTTAAAGCACATGTTGAATTAACAGAAGACACTGCTGTTATGACGTTTGAAGAGCCTGTTTATTCCGTAACTCCAGGGCAAGCAGCCGTATGGTACGACTTGGAATACGGTTATTTACTTGGCGGCGGCTGGATTGTTGAGTAAGACATAAGGTTCAACCTAATGTCATGCACTGATTACTAATTAGGGCAATGAGCTTTGTTTTTGTCAGTCCAACTTAACTCGTCAGGACACTTGAAGTAATCTTGATTTCCTTTGTAGAATGCCCAAGCAGTACAGTATTCACCGGTTTTAGGACAATGATTATTAGCAGTATTGCTGAAAGAATGATTATTTCCCATTGGAAATAGTCCGTGACTACTCATAATAGCAAATGCAAAAACATCATCACCAAGTTTGCAACCACCTTTGTTTGGTCCATCAACATCTATGTATACCCAAGCACAATCTTGGTCATTGTATGGATAGTCACCATAAAGTGAAGTTCCTACTGCTGAGTAAGAAGTTCTTGCTTGCATTTGTACAAACGTTATAGCAATTGAAGCTCCATTTGCTAAAATAGCTTTATAATACATTTTATTAGAATCAATCGTTTTACTCGATAAATTTGGTTTAAATGTAGATGTCCAACAACCGGTATCTGTAGAGCAGTCTTTTTCAACTTTCAAGAATGGCATTAGAGCTTTATTAATAGTGCTCCTGTTTAAAGCTTCATCTGTTGTTTCATTACTTGCATATCCCCAGCTATAAACATGTCCATATCTGTCCATGCCGGCCATAATAGCGGTTTGAAGAATATCGTATGTTTTTCTTAATTTAGTAATCTTTTCTGCTGTATTAGAACTTTTTACGGCGTTATTTACTGTTAAAACAGAAACCGTACCTATGATTGCAACAACCAAAAGTATTTCTGCTAATGTAAAAGCTTTTTTCATCTTCATATTTTTATCCTCTTTTTTCAATAATGTTAGCAGTTTTAGCCTATTTTGTCAAACAAAAATGACCTGAGGTTGTAACCATAATGCCATTCTGTATAGTGGCACTGGATTTTTTAAGTCAATAAGACAATAAACTTTATGTCATTACGAGGTGTAAAACGATGAAGTAATCCTAATGACTTTTGGCGCATTCAAACTTGTAAGATTCCGGATAAATACGTTATTATTGCCTTCGAGAGTCCTAATGTTCCGGAATGACATTATATTTTATGTCATCCCGTGCTTGACACGGGATCTTTCAACAATATACATTGTCATTCTGAACTTATTTCAGAATCTTATCAATTTTCCGACAACGCATTTAAACTTTATGTCATTACGAGGAGTGAAACGACGAAGTAATCCAAACATTTTTTGGATTGCCACGCTCCGCTCGCAATGACCTTTTGGCGCATAAACATTGTAGGTCAGGCAATGTCTGACAAATATTTAACCCTTATGTTTTACTGACTTAAAACATCTTATGCAACAAGGTTTAATTTTTTATTACCTTGTGCTTGTGCTTCTTTTTCTTTTAATTTCAAATATCTTTCGCATTGTTTTGTTTTGTCATAACCTAACAAAACACCCAAAATAAAGTCTTTTTCCGGTGTCAATTTGCCTAATGGTGTATCACCAAAAGTTTTTACAACATCAACACAAGCCTTATCACCTAAAAATACGTTTAAGTTTCTGCCTTTTGGAGCCGTTTGTAAATGGTAATTCAAATTATCACGTTTCAAACGAGCTTCAATAGCATCTTTGTCTTCTACTTGCATTGTTTGCAAAACAAGAGGTCTGATACCGTGTTTATAGCCATAAATTTGTTCATTCAATACTGCAAATTTATTATTTTTATATTCTGCTGTTGAAATTGGTGATACTGGGGCTACACTTACCATTTTTTTCCTTCTCCTATAATAATGTCTTAATTCTGGTTATACAAAAACTGTCAAAAAATTTTTTGCTACTTGTTGCAAAAATTCTTTACAAAATGTTAGACATGCTTAACAATTTTATTAATAAATAAAAAGAAACCCGAAAGCAAAAGCTTTCGGGCTATAACAATATTGTTTTTGTTTACAGTTACAGACAAATTGAATTTGCCCGTAAGGGTTGTTTTCCGGACTCTGTCGTATATGCAGAGAACTATACTAAGTTCAAAGCAATAGATGGAGCTTGGTTTGCAGTTGCTAACAAGCTTGCAGATGTTTGTTGAAGAATTTGTTGTTTGATGTAGTTTGAAGATTCTTCTGCGATATCTGCGTCCTTAATCAATGAATTTGATGATGTCAAGTTAGTTTGCATTACTTGAGCTGATTCCATAGCTGAAGTGATTGCTGCTTGTTTACCACCAATTTCAGTTTTACGTTCTGTAATTGTTTTGATAGCATCATCAACATTTGATAAGAATTTACGAGCTGAATTATCATCAGTAAAGGCTGTAAATGCTTTACCTAACAATGTGTCTGCTTTTGAATCTGCAAATAATTTTGCATCTAATGTGATTTGTGAATCTTTTGAGCCATCAATACCTACTTGTAATACAACGCCTTTATCCATTGAGCCATTCAATACTTTCTTACCGTTAAAATCAGCTGAATTTGCAATACGAGTAATTTCATCTAGTCTTGCTTTAATTTCAGTGTTGATTGCACCTAATGCATCAGTACCGTAAGTACCGTTTGCAGCTTGTTCTGTCAAATCTCTAACACGAGTTAAGTTGTCAGAAATTGTTGACATAATACCTTCTGTTGTTTCCAACAATGAAGCACCCATTTGAGCATTGCTTTGAGCTACTTTTAATGAACTCATTTTGTATTCTAAGTTTGAAGATACTGCCAAACCAGCTGCATCATCTTTTGATGAGTTGATTTTGTAACCAGTAGTCATACGTTCCATAGCTGTGTTCATCTTGTTAGTAGATTTGTTCAAAGCTGATTGTGCAGTTAAAGCTGCCATGTTTGTGTTTACTGTAATTGCCATAAGCGATCTCCTTTCGTGACTGATACACTACGAATCCTTGTAGTGTACTGTTACGCTCCTTGCGTAACGGTTAGATTGACAACATACACATTTGTTTTATGTATACTCTTAGTATTCCACAGAAAAATTTTTTTGTAACACGTCATGTCAAGTTTCGTTACATTTCGTAACATGCCCGAGAAAGGCTCTATGACTACTAATTTTGCCATTTTTCATGTGGCTGAAATTAAGATAAGAAACTCTTTATAACTTTTCTTTGGGTTTCAAATTCAAGCAGAAATGCATCATGACCTGCAGGAGAATCAATTTGCAAAAAAGAAACCTCTTTGCCTGTTTTCATTAATGCGCTTACGATTTCCTTCGAATGAGCCGGCGGAAACAACCAGTCAGAAGAAAAACAGATTATCAGAAATCTTGAATTACAATTTTTAAAAGCGTTTTCAAGTGAGCCGTATTTTTTCTCAACATCAAAATAATCACACGCCTTTGTTATATACAAATAACTATTTGCATCAAACCTGTCTACAAATACTTGCCCTTGGTGCTCAAGATAGCTTTCTACCTGAAATTCGACGTTAAAATCAAAGTCGGGTTTATCTTTTCCTTGAAATTTTCTTGCAAATTTATTATGCATTGCATCTTCTGACAAGTATGTGATATGACCTATCATACGAGCAATTGCCAAGCCTCTTTCAGGGGTTTCTTTGCCATAATAATCACCATTATTAAAATTTGGATCGGAAAGTATAGCGTTTCTGCCGACAGCATTAAACGCAATCCCTTGAGCCGAAAGTCTTGAGGTCGATGCGATTACAATTGAATGCGTAACCATTTCGGGACAAGACAATGACCATTCAAGCGCCTGCATTCCACCCATTGAACCGCCTGCAACAATCAGTTTTTTTATTCCAAATTTATCAATTAAAGCTTTTTGAACTTTTACTGTATCTTCAATTGTAATTACCGGAAAATCCAAACCGTATTCCTTTTGAGTCGTTGGATTTATTGAACTTGGCCCTGTTGTACCTTTACATCCGCCCAAAATATTTGAACAAATCACAAAATATTTATCTGTATCAAAGGCTTTGCCGGAACCTATCATTTTATCCCACCAGCCGGCTTTTTTGTCACCCTCATGATATCCTGCTGCGTGCGCATCACCCGTTAGGGCGTGCAAAACCAAAATTGCATTATCTTTATTCTCATTAAGTTCGCCATAAGTTTCATAGGCAACAGTAACGTTTTCTAGAGTTTTTCCGCAATCTAAGTCAATAGGATTTTCTAAATCTACATATTGAGTTTGTACATATTCATTTGGCATATTTTATTTATCTCATAAAAATTCTTACTTGTACACCATCATATTTTTGATATAATAAACCTATAAGGCACAAAATATAAGGATTTAAACAATGAGCGGACATTCAAAGTGGGCAACAACAAAACATAAAAAAGCAAAAGTAGACTCTCAAAGAGCAGTTGTATTCCAAAAATTTTCAAGAGAAATTATCGTAGCATCAAGACTTGGTGGCGGTGATTTAAAAGCAAACTTTAGACTTAGAACAGCAGTAGAAAAAGCAAAAGCTGCAGGTCTTCCAAACGATAACATTAAACGTGCAATCGACAAAGGTACAGGTGCCGGTTCATCTGAAAGTTACGAAGAATTAACTTACGAAGGATACGGTGCAGGCGGTGTTGCTATCGTTGTTGAAGCAATGACTGACAACAGAAACCGTACAGCCGGCGACATCAGAAGTTATTTCACAAAATTCAACGGTAACCTTGGTGAAACAGGTTGTGTAGGTTGGATGTTCAAACAATATGGTATGATTACATTCTCTAGAGATGTTGATTATGACAAATTGGTTGAAGAAGCAATCAATTTAGGCGCAGAAGACTTCTTGGATGATGATGAAGATGAATACAAAATTTTAACAGCAGTTTCTGATTTACAAACTATTTCAGAAGGTCTTGAACAAGCAGGTTTCGAACATATTACAGCAGAATTTACAAGAATTCCTGAAAACACAATCGAAATTACTGACGAAAAAACAGCAACTTCATTAATGAGATTAATTGACAAACTTGAAGAACACGACGATGTTCAAAACGTATATTCTAACGCTGATATTCCTGACGAAGTTATGGAAAAAATCGAAGGAACATACTAGTTTTATTAAAGACGATAAGACTTTAAGGCTATAAAACAATAAGTTCACTTAATATTGTTTTATAGCCTTTTTAGTAGGAGGCATTGTCTGACAAAAGTTATAATTAAGAGGTCATTTTAATAATAATTCGACTTAAAAAGATTCCGTGTCGTGGCATCAGATAGCAAAATATTTTACTCTACTTTATTAATCCATATCAACGTGACTTCTTTATTCTGTTTAAACGGATTTGTTGTGTATTTTGTATTATTTTTTTGTTTAATTTTCAGTAATTTTTTTGTAATCTCTAAAAATTTCATATAAAAATTATTGATTCTTTTTTAAGCAAATTAACCCCTAAAAAGTGCCGTTTTTTAATGCCATTCGGATATTTTATGATAGAATTAAAATATGAAGGAAATTGATTATATAAATATTATTCAAAATGTGTTGTCTTCTAATCATATTGGTGATGATTGCGCCTATTTAGAAGATTTGGGAATTGTTATTACGCAAGACAGTTTGGTTGAAGATATTCACTTCAAACGTAGTTTTTCAACACCTTTTGAATTGGGTTACAAATCAATTGCCGTAAACCTTAGCGACATTTACGCTTCAGGTGCGGAAGCAAAATATTTGACAGTTGCTCTTTCTTTGCCAAAAGATGTGGATGAAAATTTTGTAAAAGAATTCTACAAAGGCGCAAAATCAGTACTTAACGGCGCAAAAATTGTCGGTGGCGATATTACAGGTTCTGACAACAAAATTTTTATTTCTGTTTGCGCAATCGGTTCGACTAAAGGAAGAAAAATTTCCTCAAGAAGAAACGCAAAAGTTGGATACAAAATAATTACAAATGGCACACACGGCTCAAGCAACGCAGGTTTGAACCAACTTTTAAACAACGATAAAAATTCATTCCCTGAAATAATTAAAGAGCACTTAATGCCAACTATTTCAAACAAATTATCTGATGCAATTGCAAAAAGTGCAAAAAATGATTATGCAATGATGGACAGCTCTGACGGATTAATGGATGCTTTATACAAAATCGCTGATTTTAGCGGAGTTTCTGCAATTATAGACTTTGAAAAAGTACCTTATGATAAAAATTTGGAAAAAATAGAAGATTTTGATTACAAAAAAGCAATATTCTTTGGCGGAGAAGATTACAGATTGGTTTGCGCCATAAGTGATGAAGATTTGAGCAAAATTGACAAAAATATCTATACAATCATCGGAGAAATTCAAGAAAAATCTGACGAAGACACTGTAAAAGTTAGCTTTAAAGGTCAAACAATCGGATTCAATGCAAATAGTTTAGAGAAAAATTTATTCAATCATTTTTAAATAACAAAAATCGCCATTACTGTCATAATCGCGATTTTACAGATTTTATTACTGTTATTATAGGGTACTAAGTCAAGTCCTAAGGAAAAACCACTTCTTTAGGGCTTGCCCCTATATTCATATTATTTACTATTTTTTGGAAAAAGTCAAGATGTTATCTTTATTATTCGTATCGAATTCCTGCTTTTTTCATACGGTTAATAACTTCTTGAAGCACTTCTTTTGGTTTTGTTAATGCAATTCTAAAATAGCCTTCACCATATTTTCCGTAACCGTTTCCGGCAGGAACAACAACGTCTGCTTTTTCTAGCATTTCTGTAACGAATTCTTCACTTGTCATACCTTTTGTAACAGGCAACCATAGATAGAAGGTAGCTTTTGAAGGTTTTACATCCCAACCTAATTCTCTTAAGCCTGCTTCCATAACATCACGACGTTCTTTATACATATCGTTAAGAGCTTTTAAGTCTTCTTCAGGCATTTCATAAGCTTTTTCTGCTGCCTCTTGAATTGCTTTGAAGGTACCTGAATCAAGGTTATTTTTCAAATCACCTAACGCTTTTATTGCATCTTTATTACCTGCAACAAAGCCAACACGCCATCCTGTCATGTTGTATGATTTAGAGTGTGAATAAAATTCCAAAGCTACATCTTTTGCACCTTCAACTTGGAATACTGATGGTGAAACATAGCCGTCATAAGTCATTTCACAATATGCCATATCTTGACAAAGTAAAATGTCATATTTTTTACAGAAATCAACTGCTTTTTTCAAGAAATCTAGATCACATACGGCGCCTGTCGGGTTGTTTGGATAGTTCAAGAACATAATTTTTGATTTTTTAGCAATATCTTCCGGTATTTTATCGAAATCAGGCAAGTAACCATTTTCTTCCAAAAGTGGCATTGTATAAGGTGTACCACCTGCCAAAATAGTTGCATTTTTATAAACAGGATATGCAGGATCAGGGATTAGAGTATAATCACCATCATCTACGTATGCAAAGAAGATATGTGCAATTGCTTCTTTTGAACCAATATTAGACATAATTTCCGTTTCAGGATCTAAATCAACACCAAAACGCTTTTTCATCCATTTTGCAGAAGCTTTTCTAAAACCTTCTGTACCGTTGTAAGAAGGGTAATCGTGGTTTTTAGGATTGTCGATTGCTACGTGCATTGCATCAACTACGGTTTGCAAAGTCGGAGTATCAGGATCACCAACACCTAAACTAATAATGTCGATACCTTTAGCCTTTGCGGCTGCTACTTTTTTGTCAATTTCCACAAACAAATATGGTGGAATGTTATTTAATCTTTCTGATGTTTTTACCATTTTTTCTTCCTTTATCTTTTGTTAGGCATTGCCCGAACTAATTTTTTATTTGTCACCCTGAATTTATTTCAAGGTCTTTGCACCTTGAGATTCTGAAACAAGTTCAGAATGACACAAAAATTTCGCCTTTTAACCTATTTTATGTTAACATAAAAATATGGCAATAATATCAGATGATGACGATTTTAAACAAAATATAAAGAAAAATCCTGTTGTAAACGCTGAAACAATCGAATACGACAAGACTTTTGAAAACTCAATTCGTCCGAAAAATTTTGAGAGTTACATCGGTCAATCTGAGTTAAAGGAAACATTACAAATTTCTATTGAAGCTGCCCAAAAACGTGAAACAAATTTAGATCATATGTTATTTTACGGTCCACCGGGGCTTGGCAAAACAACTCTTGCAGGGGTTATTGCAGAACAAATGGGAGCAGAATTAAAGATTACATCGGCTCCTGCTCTTGAACGACCTAGAGATATCATCGGTATTTTGATGTCCCTAAAGGGTGGAGAAGTTTTGTTTATCGACGAAATTCATCGTTTGAACAAAGTTACGGAAGAAATTCTTTATCCTGCAATGGAAGATTTTTATCTCGATATGACAACCGGCAAAAGCCAAACTGTTAAAACAATGCGTTTACCGTTGCCAAAGTTTACACTTATTGGGGCTACAACAAAAGCCGGTGCTTTATCCGGACCATTAAGAGATAGATTTGGAATTGTTCACAGACTTCAATTTTA
The DNA here is from genome assembly GCA_900550295.1 of uncultured bacterium. Classification (GTDB taxonomy): domain Bacteria; phylum Cyanobacteriota; class Vampirovibrionia; order Gastranaerophilales; family Gastranaerophilaceae; genus UBA6984. The sequence continues at coordinate 2,189 of URRM01000015.1, read as the reverse complement.
CAATTTTGATGAACTTGCACAAGTAATTAAACGTACTGCAGGAATTTTGGACATAAAAATTACGGATGAAGGAGCTTATGCTATTGCAAAATGTTCAAGAGGAACTCCTCGTATTGCAAACAGATTGGTTAAAAGGGTTTCTGATTTTGCAATCGTGAAATATGACGGAGAAATTACAGAAGAAGTTGCAAAAAGTTCATTAAAGGCTTTAAAAATTGATGAATATGGTTTGGATTCAACAGACAGAGCCTTATTAACAATGATTATTGAAAAATATGATGGCGGCCCTGTAGGTATCAACACACTTGCCGCTGCATTAGGTGAAGACATTAGAACTCTTGAAGATGTTTGCGAACCTTATTTGTTACAAATAGGTTTATTACAAAGAACACCTCAAGGCAGAAAAATTTCACCTCAAGGATACAGACATTTAGGAATTAAGCAAAACTCTGCACAGCAAAGTCTTTTCGGAGATTAATAAAATGAAGAAATTTATCATATTTGTTTTTATAATGTTTTTGAGTTTACCCGTATTTGCTCAAAACGATAATAAGGTTATGAAATCTGAACTTGGACAAGTTCAAAATGTTCAATATGAAGATGTTGAGCAAAATTATTCTGACAAAAGTCAAGTCAAACAACTCGTTACGGTTAAACTTCTTACCGGTGAATTCAAAGGTCAAGAGTTTAAAACAACCAATATGATTACAAATAACCCTTACTACGATATTTTCTTACACAAGGGTGACAAAGTAATTCTTCACTCAGAAATTGAAGATGACGGAGAAACAATAAACTACGATATTGCAGATATTCACAGAATAAATTTTGTTTATGTATTAATGGCAATCTTTGTCGGAATGTTATTACTTGTAGGCAAACAAAAAGGATTTAACAGTTTGCTTTCAATTGTTATAACCGTTGCTTTAATCCTATTTATAATGGCGCCAATGGTTAGAAGCGGTTTTAATCCAATTGTTTCGGCACTAATTATAAGTTTATTATCAACTTTTCTTACAATGTACACAGTCGGTGGATTTAATCATAAAAGTACTTCTGCAAGCATTGGCGTAATCGGAAGTTTGATTTTTGCATCATTCTTATCAATTATGGCTATAAAATTTGCAAGACTTACCGGTTTTTGCTGTGAAGAAACAATGTATTTATACTCTGCTGATCCTAATTTGGATTTCAAAGGAATATTAACTGCATCTGTTATTTTGGCAACACTCGGGGCTGTTATGGATACCGGCATGTCTATTGCCAGTAGCATTAACGAGTTTTACATAATTAATCCTAAAATGACTACTAAAGAGTTATTTTTATCAGGCATGAATGTCGGTAAAGATATTATCGGTACAATGGCAAATACCTTAATTTTAGTGTATTTAGGTTCTTCTTTGCCATTAGTTTTGTTATCACAAAACATCGATTTACAAAAATTTTTCAATCTAAATCAAGTTGCTACTGAAATTTGTTCCGCAATAATTGGCAGTATTGCTCTTGTTGCTTGTGTTCCAATCACGGCAATTGTATCTGCTCACTTGGTAAGGGTTAACAAAAACAAAATTGATGATATAATATTAGAAAATGACTCAGATATAGAAGAAAACAAAGAAAATTAAGAGGTTATAAACTATGATTGAAATGCGTGTTATGGGTATTGCACTGGATACAAGAACCGGTTCACCTATCGTTGTTTTAAATGACAAAGATAACAGAAAAGCTCTTCCTATTTGGATTGGTTCGGCTGAAGCAAGTGCTATCATTAGAAAAATCGAAAATCTTTCTGTTGCCAGACCTATGACTCACGATTTAATTATCGGAATTATTAAACAAACAGGTTATGAATTGGAAAAAGTTGAAATTGATGATGTTGAAAAAGATACATATTTTGCAACTTTAGTTCTTACTAAAGAAGGTGAAGAACCTTTAGAAATAGATTGCCGACCATCTGATGCAATTGCTGTTGCAATCAGAGTTGATGCACCTATCTTTGTTGCAGCAAACGTACTTTCAGAAGGCGCTGTTTCAACAGATCCTGCAAAAGACGAAGAAGAAGCACAAGAATTCAAATCTTTTGTTCAAAGCATTAAACCTTCTGATTTTGAAAAATTATTGAAAGGTCACGAAGAATCTGACCAATAATTTTAACGGGTATACAAAAAGGCGCCACTGATGTTATCAGT